>CAKZTD010000066.1 GCA_937921595.1 uncultured Saprospiraceae bacterium | reverse complement strand
TTTGCAATTAAAGCCAGATTTTAATACCCAGAATTGGATTAATCAGCTAGGATTGAAATTTATTCAGACTAAAAACATTGGCAGACTATTCGTGCCAGATTCATTTAATATACAAAGTATACTTGATGAAACACCGGATTTTAAAATGCAATTTAATTGTATCTCCAGTGTACCTACGTTTATTAATTTTACGGATTTCCCAATAGACAGATTAGGTGTCTTAGTTTTTGAAAATAGTAATGAAGAAGATAATGAAAAGGAAAGTATTGAATTGGTTCGATCATTTAAAGAAGATGGTAATCCAGGTCAAGCAGTAGCATTAGTTTCGTTAAGCTTAGCGAATATAAATAGTAATCAAACTAATTGGCCGATTAATTATGTCGTTCAATTCAAATCCAGACTTTCCAGATGGAAATATTTTATCGTTAACAATAGCTTAGAAGAAGGAACTCAATTTGGATTAACAGGGAAAGGTCATGAATTATTTAGTGGTCCTACAACTGTAGAGTTACCGAATAATGCGATTGCGAATTTATTTGACTCTGGCTCTAATTTAATTCCTGTTAAAGAGAATAGTTCTAATGATCTCAAACTGAAGAGGATTAACTCTAGTCATGAAAATACAGGAGATGAAATATTAATAGAACATTTACCAAATGCTTCTCCAGATGCTTTGCAATCTTCTGGTGTAAATGGAAAACAAGAAATTTTTTCTGCGATTTATGTATATATATAACTTCAAATAAAACAATATGATAACGAATCTTAAAACACCAGGTGTCTATATCGATGAAGTAAATGCATTTCCGAATTCAGTTGTGCAAGTCGAAACTGCAGTTCCTGCATTTATTGGATATACTCCAAAAGCAGAATATGAAGGAAAGTCTTACTTGTTCAAACCACAGCTTATAACCTCAATGATAGAGTTTATGGCTATCTACGGATATCCTGCAAATCCTACGACACAAAAAACTCCAGCACAATATTCACCGGATTATTTTATAACCAAACAAAAGAAAAAACCTTTAAAGGGAGAATCTTATACAATCAACGGTGATATTTATACGATCGAGCCAGACGCGAATACTATCTATTATTTGTACAATAGCTTATTGTTATTTTTTCAAAATGGAGGAAGCCAGGCTTATATTGTATCGATAGGAGGTTATGGTCCCCCGAGTGGCTCAGCTATCAAACCAGGAGATCAAATAGTGAATCCAAATGTCTTAGTGACAGATATGGAAAAAGGACTTGCTGCTCTGAAAAAAGTACCTGAAGTAACTATGTACATTTATCCTGAGGCTACCTTGCTTAGCCCAGCGGATAATGGAACATTGATGGAATTAACCTTGGTACAATGTGATGCGATGCAAACTGCTGTAGCAATTTTTGATGTTATCGGTGGTCGCGAGCCAGATCCTATTTTATGGCCAGATGACATCCAAAACTTCCGGAATGCTACAGGGAATAATTTTTTAAAGTATGGGGTTGCTTACTACCCTTATCTTCGGACTACAGTAGTCCCAATCAATCAGGTCTCATATGTAAACATTAACGGAGGAGATGTGAGTGTACTAGGTCCGATTCTTAATCCTCCTTCTGCACCTAATCCAAAAGCAGAAACTATCCTGAATAGTATCAATGGTAGTTCATTAACACCTTCACAGAATAGTGCGGCTCTAAGTGTTGCGAGTACTATGTATAAACATATACTAACGATCGTTCAAGAAAAAATAAATACATTACCTCCTAGTGGTGTAATGGCTGGTGTTTATACCTTAGTTGACTCAACACAAGGTGTGTGGGTTGCACCTGCAAACGTTTCACCAATTGGGGTAACAGATCTAACCTTAAGAATCGATAATGCGGAACAGGAAAATCTAAATGTAGATGCAGTGAGTGGGAAATCCATAAATGCAATCCGATATTTTAATGGACAAGGAGTATTAGTCTGGGGTGCAAGAACATTAGATGGTAATAGTCAAGATTGGAGATACATCAATGTCAGACGAACAGTCACTATGATTGAGCAATCGGCTAAGCTAGCATTAAGAGATTATGTATTCTCTCCGAATACTCAAGATACATGGGTTTCAATCAAAAGTATGCTGAGTAATTTTTTAACTAATGTTTGGAAAGAAGGAGCATTACAAGGTTCAAAAGCTGCAGATGCTTTTAATGTAGAGATAGGATTGGGAACAACAATGACAGCGCAAGATATTTTAAATGGATACCTCCGGGTTTCAATTTTTCTTGCGGTTTCTCATCCTGCTGAATTTATTGTCGTTACTGTTGAACAGGAGCTCGCAAAATCTTAACTCCGTTTTTTTAAGGCAATTCCAATAATAATTTCTGATAGAAATTTGAAGTGTATCTGGTTGAAATAACCATGAATGCTATAGCGATTGCTATGCCTTATATATAGATGTTTGTTAGGAAGATGTGAAGAATTAGAGTATAAATTTTTTAACTATTAAAATCAATTTAATTATGGCTAATCCAGGAAATAAACAAGGCGCGCCCTGGCCTTTACCGAAATTTAAATTTTCGGTTGATTGGGGAACTCAAAAAAACATTGCTTTTCAAGAAGTCTCTGGTATGGAAGTAGAATCTCAAATCATTGAATATAGAGGATCTAATAGTAAAGAGTATGCAACTGTAAAAATGCCAGGCATAGTCAAGTATGGAAATATTACGATGAAGAGAGGCATTTTTACAGCTGATAATCTTTTCTGGAAATGGTATGATCAAATTAATATGAATACCATCAAAAGACAAACAGTTACTATCAAATTGCTGGACGAGAAAAACAAAGTACAGGTTACTTGGACTTTGCATAATGCCTGGCCAACAAAAATAACAGCGACAGATCTTAAATCAGATGCTAATGAAGTCGCAATAGATACCATTGAAATCGCTCATGAAAAATTAGTAATTGCAACGGCTTCTTAATCTTTTGAAAAATGCCAAATTTATATGAATTCAGACCTCCAACTTCTTTCTTTTTTCGATTGAGTTTCGGAAACAATGAAGATATGACATTTCAAGAAGCTAGTGGAATTAGTAGAGAAATGAGTACTGAAGAAGTTGGTTGTGGAGGCGAAAATCGGTTTAAATATCGATTGCCAGGAGGAGTGAAATACAATAATCTAGTACTTAAAAGAGGTTTGGTTCCTAAGAATTCAAAACTTTCTCAATGGGTTATAGATACTTTAAAACCTGGTATGATCAAGCCAATAGAAACGAAAAGTATAAGGGTCTCACTTCTAAATAAAACGGGGAGGAAAAATAGTGAAATATTGATTAGTTGGGATTTTAGAAATGCTTACCCGGTCAAATGGAATGCTTCAGATTTTAAATCTATGGAGAGTGAACTGGCCATTGAAACATTGGAGTTTTCTTATGATTATTTCGAAAAAAGTTAATAGATATGCCTTTAGAAATTAGAGAATTAATTATTCGAACGCAGATTATTACTGATGATTCTAGAAAAGCGAATCATCAGAATTACAGACAACTTGAAATAGATACCAAGGCTATAGTTGAGCAGTGTGTCAATAAAATTCTCAAATCTTTAAAGAAAAAAATGGATCGCTAAAATGGAATCAGGACAACTAGAATATCTGACTATTGAAGCATATGATAGTGAAGACTTTGAAAAGGGTGAATTGGTCGGTTCTTATAAAGTGATGATCAATCCGGAGACTTACACACATAGTTATTCTATAGATTATAGTAGTCGGCAAGAACCTGGTACACCTAATACCAGTGCGAAGTTTGAAAAGTCTCCTCCATCAGAGGTCTCTTTTGATTTAGTATTTGATGGCTCTGGAATTGTCAAAAAAGAAGGAAAAGTGGCCAACCTGATAGACGAGATTGAAGACTTTAAAAAAATTGTTTATGATTATAATGGAGATATTCATAAACCCAATTATTTGAAAATTGCTTGGGGGAAGAGTCCTCCATTTCAGTGCCATCTGACTTCTATGTCAATTACATATAAATTGTTTAGGCCAGATGGTACTCCGATTAGAGCAGAAGTAAAAGTAGCTTTTAAAAATTTTGAAGATCCAAACGAAATTGAAAATAAGGCAAAAAGAAATTCTCCTGATTTATCCCATATTATTACAGTGGTTGCTGGAGACACTTTGCCTGCATTGACTTATAAAGTTTATGGTGAAAAAGAACATTATATAAAAGTTGCTCGATTTAATCAGTTGA
Organism: uncultured Saprospiraceae bacterium; assembly: GCA_937921595.1. Classification (GTDB taxonomy): domain Bacteria; phylum Bacteroidota; class Bacteroidia; order Chitinophagales; family Saprospiraceae; genus JAHDHW01. Next base: position 11,752 of record CAKZTD010000066.1, on the reverse strand, counting down.
CTAATTTTAGAAACATTAAACCCGGAACACAAATAGTGTTTCCTCCCTTAATTTAATATTAATGCCAATATCCCCAATTACATCAAAAACAGATTTAATTACTTTTTCTATTAAATCTAATGGGAGTGTCATAAAAGATACTTACCAAGTTTTGTCAATTTATATTGATCGCGCCGTTAATAAAATTCCGTATTGTGAACTTGAAATAGCAGATGGAAGAGCATCCAAAGAAGATTTTCCAATTAGTGATTCAGAGACTTTTATTCCAGGAGCAAAGATTGAAGTATTAGCGGGATACGAAAATTCTAACGTTTCTATTTTTAAAGGAATTGTTGTAAAACACGGTATCCGGATTTCTCCTGATGAGGGACCAGTTTTATCGGTGCTTTGTAAAGATGAAGCAGTAAAAATGATAGTAGGTAGGAAGAATACATACTTTCAAAAAATGATGGATAGTGAAATTATTTCAAAACTGATTGAAAATAACGGCTTGACTGCTAATGTATCTTCCACTGAAAATGAGCTTAAAGAAGTTATACAATACTATACTTCTGACTGGGATTTTATGGTGACTCGCGCAGATATAAATGGAATGATTACGATTGTAGAAGATGGCAAAATATCAGTTAAAAAACCTGAAGAAGAAACGGAGGAAAAACTAGGACTGACTTATGGATATGACATCTTTGAATTTGATGCAGAAATCGATGCGCAAAATCAATTAAAGTCTGTCAAATCAAATGCCTGGGATATGGCAAGTCAGGCAATGATATCTAGCGAATCGTCTACTTCTAATTTTGATCAGGGGAATCTGAGCACATCTGATTTAGCTAAAGTAATAGGCTTGGAGGATTATGATTTGCAAAGTGGAGCTTTATTAGAAAATGATATGTTGTCAAGCTGGGCAAAAGCAAAAAGTACAAAATCGCAATATTCAAAAATAAGAGGAACTGTAAAATTTCAAGGAAGTGCGCTCGCTCTTCCAGGTACACTGATCGGATTTAAAGGCTTAGGAAAAAGATTTAATGGGAAAGGATTTGTATCTGGAGTAGTTCATGAAATCTCAAAGGGAAACTGGATTACTACAGCTGAAATTGGTCTTTCTTCAGAATGGTTTTCTGCTAAAGTAAAAACAGAAGCACCGCTCGCTTCAGGACTATTGCCTGGTATTCAAGGTTTACAAATAGGTAAGGTGAAACAAATTAATGATGATCCGGATGGTGAATTTCGAGTATTGATTACACTTCCTTTGATTCAATCGGGAGATGATGGGGTATGGGCTCGATTGGCTTCTTTTTATGCTACTTCTGGAGCTGGTGCATTCTTCTATCCTGAGGTAGATGATGAAGTGGTAGTTGGTTTTTTAAGTGATGATCCACGTTATCCAGTTATTTTAGGTTCGGTGTATAGTAGTGGACGTGCTGCTCCTGAAACACCGGATGAAAAAAATACCATCAAAGCTTTTGTAAGTCGCGAACAAATGAAAATCACTTTCGATGAAGAAAAGAAGATCATCACAATTATCACTCCCAAGAGTAATCAACTAGTATTCAGTGATGAGGATGAGAGTATCACCATGACAGACCAAAATAATAATTTCATAAAATTATCATCTGATGGAATCGAACTGAATAGTGCTTCAGATATAAAAATTACAGCAGCAGAATCTATCACCATTGATGGGCCAAGTGGCATAACGGAAACAGCTTCCGGAGGAAGTATTTCATTAAGTGCAACCACGATTAGTTGTAGCGCAGATGCAGAATTTTCTGCTAGTGGAGATGCCTCTGCCGGACTTAGTTCTTCTGCCGAAGTATCCATCAACGGCGCTATGGTAATGATTAATTCTTAAATAAAAATACTATGCCTCCAGCAGCAAGATTAACTGATTTTCATGAATGTCCAATGGTGACACCAGGACTACCTCCAATACCTCATGTCGGAGGCCCAGTAGTTGGACCCGGTGCTTTGACTGTTTTGATAGGCGGTTTGCCAGCTGCGCGAATCGGAGATATGCTCGTATGTGTTGGGCCACCAGATGAAATCGTAATGGGATCAGGGACCGTAATTATTGAAGGAATGCCCGCTGCTCGATTAGGAGATGAGACGGCTCATGGAGGAACGATTGTAATTGGTGATCCAACGGTCATGATCGGAGGATAGTTTATAGGAATAATTTTTTTAAAAATTAATTATAGATAATGAGTAAACCTAATTTTCTTGGAAATGGTTGGGCTTTCCCTCCTGCTTTTATAAAGGGGGCTCCAGGTGTTGTCGCCATGACTTACGCAGATGAAAATATTAAAGAAAATTTACGAATACTTTTAATGACCCGAATTGGAGAACGTATATGTGAACTAGGGTATGGAACAAGATTAAAAAAATTATCCTTTGGAGGAATTAATGCAAGATTAGTTGGGAATATTAAAGAGACCATTAAACGGGGGATCCTTTTATATGAAAGAAGAATACGATTGGAAAATATCAAAATAGATCTTTCTCAAAGTAGGGAAGGGTATGTGCTTATTGATATTCATTATACTATTAATCAAACAAATGACCGATCCAATTTTGTTTATCCTTTTCATTTGACGGAAGGTACGAATATTAATTTATGAGCAAAAAAGCTAACATATCATTATCGTTTAAAGGTAAGACTCAATCTGATCGATTGTTATCAGCATTGAATCCTAATACCTTTCAAATTGATGATAGGGATAGCTTAGATCTATTAGCCTTTACTACAAAATTTGCCAAAGCTTTTAAGTATTATAATCCTCAAAACAAAGTTGATGGTAGTTGGCAAGAGTTATTATTAGATGATCCATCGATGCTCCTCGCTTATATTATAAAGACCAATTATTACATGGAGTTTCCGAGGTTCCTAGATTATAAAGAAGGAATCCTTGCGACTAATGATATGAATACTAAAAGGCTTTTTGCACAACAATATTTTTCTATCGGTTTTCATGTTGTTTTGAGAATTAATCGTTGGTTTAAACTTTCAGATAAATCGCTATCACATCATGATTTTAGAGATTACTTATATGATTTCATTGTAGAGGAAGGTCGGCAAGCACTTCAGGATTATTATCTGATTTATTTTCAATTATGCGAATGGGTTAGTTTATGTGAAAATCAATCTTTAGCAAAATTGGAAGCATTGGATCGGGTTTGGTTCTTTCAACCTTTTCCATGTATAGGTAAAAGAATATCAGAAATTACAGATGAAAGTTTATTAGATAGCCTAGTGATGAAAGCTGTAAAAGCAGGACAAAAACTTTATCATCTTCAAGAAGAAATTATAAAAAAGGCCAATACTTTTTTTGAAGAATCTATCAAACGAAATGACGTTTCACCACATATCGGTTTATTACTGACCTTTCTTGATTTATTTAAATATCAGCAAAACGATTTAAATAAGTTAACTGAAAGTCACCTCGATTTTTATTTTAATTCTATTCTTGGATTTAAACCACTTCCTGCTTTACCAGATACGACTCACGTCCAATTAATAAATGGGAAAGGAAGTCAATCATTTGTTTTACCCGGAGACACTTCATTCTCTGCTGGCAATGATTCAAAAGGAAATCCTATTGTTTTTTCGACCAAAAAAAAATTAAGCATCAATAAAAGTGAGCTTATTTCTTATTTGACTTTAAGCCTAAATTTTGATAATAAACCTAGAGGTCTTTTAGCCTTGGGAACTCCTCCTTCGATAACTTTTGGAGGTTTGTATACCGGGACAGTTAAGAAGTTTTCAACCTTATCTTCGTTGAGTTGGCCTTTTTTCGGAGCAGCAAATTCAATAAATCCTGACTACATTGTCAAAGAAGAAAAAGAAGCTCTTGGTTTTGCAATTTCATGTCCTGAATTGATTTTAAATAGTGGAGAGAGAGAGATTATTTTTACTTTTTTTAATGAGGAATTTTTAAAATTGAAAAATCCAAAAGATCAAATAATTGATCTAGAGGGACTGAAGACTATACTTTTTAATTTTCAATTAACCATTGCTACTGGATGGCAAAATTTTGAAGGACAATGTGTATCCATAAAAGATGACGTTGTCAAATTTAAATTAAAATTATTGACAAGTGATCCAGCTATAGTTCCGTATAGCGAGAAAATTCATAAAGCAGGATTAAACGTTAAAGAGGATTGGCCAGTATGCAAAATCACTTTGGCGAAAGGAACATCCATCTCTAACTTTGAAAAAATAACTGACTTTTCTTTTGAAAATATTTCAATCAACAGTAGTGTTAAAGGAGCTCAGGATTTAGTCCTACAAAATGATCGGGGAAAACTATCTCCCAAGGCAACATTTTATCCCTTTGGCAATACTCCATTTCCAGAAGCAAATCTTTTTGTTGGAGGACAGGAATTATTTGTCAAACCATTAAGTAGCCTAAGTCTTAATATCCTTTGGAATCATCTTCCAGATAATTTTGAGGCTTATTATGAAGGCTATCCTAGCATTTATAACAATGAATGTTTTAAAGCGAATCTTAGTTTCTTTAATTCAAAGTCGCAGACTTGGGAAACATTAAATATCGCAGATGAAAAGATAGTTGATGACTCTAGCGAAGATTCCAAAAAAGACTCGAAAAAAGATTCTGAAAAAGACTCAAAGAAAGAAAATCGATTCTCTTTATTTACACCAGGTAAATTTAAGTCTACTGGAAAAAAAGATTCAGGAAAAGATAGTCAAAATATATTTTCAATTCCTGCACCATTATTTCAAAAAAGAAGTATCCGTTTCTCTGTCGATGATATTCAAGCTCAACCAGATTTGCCAGAGATTCTAAAGTATTCACAAAAACAAAGTAATGCATTTTTTAAACTCACTTTGGTCGAACCTAGTCAAGGGTTTGGAACAGCTGAATATTCACAATTGCTTTCCAAAACAACTTTGGAAAATGGTCAGGCGATTATTTGGAATGCTAAAGTCTGCAAAGACACTAGTGTTTGTAAGATATTAGAAGAATTTTACAATATAGAATCCGAGTTCGAAAAGTTGGAAATCCAGTTTGTAAGTGAGGTTGGAAAACTGAATAAGATTCATTTTCTCCTTGAAAATTGCTTAGAGGGAATTTTTGAAATATTTGCTGCTTGTCAAAGTGGCCTAATTAAAAAAGGACTTATTGATGAATTATTAAAAAAATATTTACAAGAAATTCAGGAAATATTAAAGACCTGTAATATCAATATTCTTCAAATTGTAGAGGAAGCTTTAAAAATATTTGAAGACTTTTTAATTAAATTTATTTCTTTTAAAATAAAAGATAATGAGAAGTCAGTAATAAAAAACGTGGATGAACTAAAAGGTAATATTGATGATATATTTTTAGACTTAGAAAAAATATTAATCTCAAAAACTAACAAAGACCTTGCTGCTATTGAGGAAGATATATTAGAGGACATAAAAAAAATAATCGAAGGAGCTTTAGATAAACTGACTAGTGGAGATGTCAAATCTAGTATAGCTCTACTTCTTGAGTTAATCAAGAAGTTTTTAGGCTTGAAGATTTCAACCGATTCAAAGAATATTAATGAATTTACCTTTCAGGATAATAAAGCCAAGATAGCTGATTTGTTCGATAAGCTAAATGGTAAGGAAGAAGAGATAATTACTGCGTTCAATGAGATATTTAAAAAGATTTCAGATTCTAGTTTTATAAATGATTTAGAAAACAATGTTTCAACATTAAAAAAAGAATTTAAATCATGGAAAAAAACGGTATTCGGAAAGGTTGAGATTTATATGGAAGGCAAGACTTCCTTTATTTCAATAGTAAGCGGTGTGAAAAATCTATTAAATTTTTTACTGAAATTAAAAACTATTAATTATATCCCGCTCAAACCATTACCCAATAAACCTTTCGTTCCTAAAATAAAAAAACTCTCCGTTGATTATAAATCATTCAGCCAATGGAAACCAAATGTTGAGGAATCAAATACGCAACTTAATTTCCAATTTTTTCATTTAGAGCCTTTTGGAAATAAGGAAATTCTTAACAATTCTTCGACCATAAAACTTTTTCCAGATTATAAAAATATCTCTTATGCTTTCTTGGGGTTTACAAAATTAAATCCTGGCGAAACCTTGACTATTTTATTTAACATTACGAGTCAAGTGAAATCGATGACACCTTCTTCTAATAGTAAGGTAAACTATCAATACCTTTCTCTTGACGGTTGGAAAGAATTAAACTTAGATGCGGATGGAACCTATGATCTCGAACAAAGTGGTATCATTCAATTTGTGGTCCCTAAAGATATTTCTGACCAATCTACGTTGATGCCTAAAGATGTTTTTTGGCTTCGTGTTGCTGAACCTATCGATAGAATAAATAAAGCAGAAATAAGGGCCAACTTCGTCGGCATCCATGCGGTACCTGTTCAAAGAACCATAGATACTCAAACAGATCTGGAACAAATTGAAGCAGGCATTATTAAGTCAGCAATAGATTCTACAAGTTCAGTAAAAAAGATTCAACAGCCAATTCCGTCTTTTGGTGGGAGAGAGGCTGAAACAAAAAGTCAATCTATTCAACGAGCTGCTTATCGTCTTAATAATAAGAATAGGGCAGTAACTCTTGGAGATATAGAAAACTTAATTTTGCAATCTTTCAACGGTTTATATCAAGCGATTGCGGTGCCAATGAGGCATTATAATCAGAATGAAAACAACATTCTTAAAGTAGTAACCATACCGTTTACAAATTCGATTGGAGATCATCCATATCGCCCATTAGTTTTACCCGCGATGATGAGGGAAATATTAGAATTCAGTAAAAAACTTTGCCCTCCTTCAATGAAGTTGAAAATCGTTAATCCAGATTTTTATTTTATTAAAGTGACGGTCATGGTACTTTTTAATAATCAAAATGACATCGGTGTACTATCTAAAGAATTAAATTCAGACTTGAATTTTTATCTCAGTCCATGGCTGAAAAACAATCCATTCGATGGAACACAATCGAATGTGAAAAATTTAGCAGCATTCGTATCGTCTAGACCTTATGTAGAAAAGGTAGGGGCTTTAACTTTTTCCATTAAAGATAAAGAAGATAAAGGGAATGAGATTCCTCCAAATAAAATTTATCCTTGGAACCTTGTCGTTCCTGTATTTGAACATTGTATTAAAAATATGAACCTCATGAAAGAAATGAATCAAAACACTGATAACTCAAAAGTATCTAAGAATACTTCTTGTGTTCGCACTTAATAATTTAAGAGGAATTTAATTTTCTTCAGAATAAACTAAAAATGCAAGCAAAACAAGCTTTACCAGTAATACAAAGATTGGAACAAAATCCAGCGTCAGGAGATTATCAATATCTCTATGAACAAGGCTTGGAATGGATCAGTCAGTACAGTGGTGATATTTGGAATAATTACAATTTAGGTGATCCGGGAGTCACTATTTTACAAACGCTATGTTATGCATTGACCGAGTTGAGTTATAAAACAAGCCTTCCGATAGAAGATATTCTTACTAGAGAAAATGGAGGAATTGATTTTAAAAATCATTTTGTTAAACCGCAAAATATTCTTCCTTCAAGCCCTGTAAGTTTAGTTGATTTTAAAAAGAAATTAATTGATGAGGTAGTAGAGTTAAAACAGGTTTATTTTAACCTAAATAATAGTGAAACTATAAATGTTTTCACTCCTTATCTTGAATTAAAACCAGATTTTTTTAAAGATGATGAAACACAGTACGATGATATTAAATCTAAAGTAGATCAAGTATTATTGGACTACCAAAACATTGGTCAATTATTTAAATCACCAATTGTACTTGATCCTCACGCGCTGAAGTTAATCGGTCAAATCAACATAAGTGCTTCGATTAATGTAGAAGTATTTATTGCAAGATTAATTTTTGCAATAAATACTTATTTGTCTCCCTACCCATCGTTTTTTGCTTATGAAGAATTACTAGAGGAAGGGAAGTCAAACGATGAGATTTTTGATGGCCCACTTTTGAATGGTGGATTTTTAGCGGACGATAATTTTATATCTAAAAGAAAATTTATTTCCTTTCAAGATTTAATGGTTGCTATCAATGAAGTAGATGGAGTAATCTCTGTGTCAAATATAAACATAGAAACGTCTTCTAAGAATATTAAGCAAGAAGAAAAGGGAATAAAGATTAAACCTTCAGAGGTCTATTATTTTAAATTCGAAAATCTTTTTAATGGTGGATTAGAGATAATACAAAATGGAAGGTATATAGATTCTATTTCAGAAGATAAGGTTGAATATGAATTATTAAAACTAATTCCGCAACCCAAACGTCCAACAGATTTTGAAGAATATCTTCCCAAAGGTACCTTCAGAGATATTGGTGCTTATTATTCGATTCAGCATCATTTTCCGGAAATATATGAGTTAAATAAAAAGTTTAGTAGTCATACTTCAAACCCTTTAAGGTCGTCAAAGAATAAACAACTCAAGGCATACTTAGGATTATTCGAACAAATACTGGCTAATTATTTAGCTCAGTTAAATCATGTTGGCGATTTGTTCTCTTTTGACAGTGGACGAAATAGGTATCAATTAGCAGGGAAAACATATTATTTTCAGGATATATATGATGTGCCAGGAATTCAGGAAATATTGAGAGACGTAAGAGGGTATAGTAGAAACCCTTCAGAAAAAAATGAAGCAGAAGATTGGAATGCATATAAAAGAGATCATCTAAATCCATATCGCCAAGAATTGATGGCTTCAATTGAATCACCAGAAACGAATCTGATTCGAAAAAATAAAGCACTAAAACATTTGCTTGCAAGGTTTGGAGTCGAATATAGTTCTAGTTATTTGAGTTTAACAAATCCTAGTTATGGTGACGATCAAACTGCAGAAGTCGTACAAATCAGTGATACCTTAAAAACATTTCCTTTACTCAGTGCAAATCGGGCAAGGTCCTATTTTTATAAAGGAGAAGCCACTAACACATTATACGCTGGAGTTGAATTAATTGCTGATAATCAACTTAATCTTAATAGCTATTATGAAGGGCTGATAGAATCTATAACTCAAGCATTTGAAAATGATGCAAATTCCATTGAAGCAATCTATTGTAATTCGAAAGAGGAACATAAAATATTTGGTAAAAATAAAATTTCTCCCGATAGAAAAATAGTTGGCCATTGGATAGAAATACAATTAAATAAAAGATTATTCTTTAAGTTTTCGGATAAAGATGAATTATTTGATCGATTTATTGATGAAGCAGGTGCTCCAATGAAAAGAGACTTATTCATTCAAAAACTTAAGAATCTTTTAACTCCTTCTCTATATACATTAGAACGATTAATACAGCAATCGAAAGGATTTGTCTTTATTGATAACATTAGACTTTTTAAAAATTTCACTTTTAATTTAGAAATTGAAATTGATTTCGAACTTGGTTTAGATTTCGTTAGCGACCTCACTTTTTTAAACTTGCGAATTGACCAAGTACAAGAAATAGTTGCTTTTATTAGGGGAGGTATGGATGTAAGTTTTGAAAATTTTTCATTGGCAAATAGTCAAGTATACAAAAATTGGATTTCTGCTTCTAAAACTAATGAATCGTTTCTACCTGAAGAGATTTTTGACTTATTAAAAACAAAAAATGAAATTGATCCAATCGAGTTCAAAGTAACTGTTATTAATAATATTAATGAAAAGGAAAACAAACTTATCTCACGTGATTTAAGAATGCCTATACCCTTACATTTTTTAGATAGCAGTGTTTCAATTATTATCCCTGAATGGATTCCGCTTTTGCAAAAGCCGCAATACAAGGAGTTTTTTATAAACAAACTAAGGGAGTTTTACCCCATGAATGTTTTGTTTAAAGTGTATACAGCCCAACAATCTACAATGGAAGATTTATTGACCTATTATAACTGTTGGATGGGGGAGATTTTAGTGGCAAGAAAGGAAAATAAATTTAGATGCCTTCGAGAGTTTGAAAACGAAGAGGTTTGGAATATTTTAAATATTTTAAAAAAATTAAAGGATAATTATGAATCCGAATAATAACAGACACAGCATCAAATCTCTTTTGTTTGACATCATCTTTGACGATGAACGTCGAGCAACAGAGTTGTATGATGATATTCGTCGGATTCATTATAGAGATTTAGAGGACGTTATTTGTCGTTGCCTTGATCAGTTTATAGGTATTAAGGATTTTGCTAGTTTAGATGAAATTGAATTAGATTTAGGCCCTATTCATTATCGTGATCTGAATTCACAATTTGCACAAAAAGTCCATGATTCACTTACAGAAAAAATTAAAGATTTATTAAAAGAGACTACTACTAATAAAGGACTTCGAATCACAAAATCATATAATAATATTGATTTGATCAAGCACTATTTAGAGGAAGGCTATCTCCCCTGGAATACACAGGAAAATGTAAAGGATCTTTTTGCTAAAATACTGAAAGAAGAGCGCTCAGATTTAATTAAATTTTTAAAGAATATAGGAAAGTCTAAACAAGTCAGACAAAGAATTATTTCCAGATTTGACTCGTCTGTTATCTTTGAAATCATTCATGTTTTATCTCCTTCAAATAGCGAATTGATACGACAGTTTCATCATCAAGTTTGCCAAGAAATAACTTTAAATAAAACCTTGAATTTAACTGAGCAAAAATTGAGGAAAGAGCTATGGTTACTTATCCTGAACTATCTTTTAATAAACCCCGTGAGGGGAAGTCAAGGTACTAGTTTGGTGAAAGATGTCTTGGTTCAGTTTAGTGAAAAGTTCAATTTTTCATTTTCTAAGTTGTTGGTTTTGTTAGCAGATGAAATGCAATATTCAAAAGGAGGAGACCCTTTAGGGCTTAAAATTATTTTAACGGATATTTCAAAAGGGTTAAATCTAAAGTCGCAAAACAATGTAGATTTAAAGAAGGAGTTTTCTTCTCTCGGATTTGATGAAAAGACAGATTTTTTGTTCCAGTTTTTATTAAAAAAAGATACAACATCAAATATCGAATCTATTCGATTTGGTTATCTGCAACAACATTTAATGCAGTTGCTGCAAACTTCAGGAAGTTCGATAATTGATATTTTTAAAGAAAGTGGAAAAACATCGATTTTAATTCAACAAACGATTAAATATTTTGGTCTGAAACCAATCTATGCTTTGGTTCGTCGAATGGAGCCAGGGTCTTTTAAAACAATAGTTGACTACCATCAAAACTTGATCAAATTTCATCAAAAAGAACCAGTCACTGCGGTTACAGAAAAATATTTTTCGCATAGTCTTTGGGAAATAATCTTGCATTTATTAATGAATAGATCTGGGACTTATTTTAACCAGATTGTATTTTTGAAAAGTGTAATCACACAACTTTCAAATCATTATAATATAGATTACTATGAATTAATAGAAAGACTCCAACATACGGCATTACAAATTGCTTCGAAATCTTCTCGTATCCCTGTCTTTATAAAATTGCTAAGTGAAATTTATAATGAAAACGAGATTTTAGAAACAGAACCTGAATTAACTGAACCAAGAGAGTCAAGCTTTTTCCTTGATTTGAAATCTAAGAAAAATCCTAAATTATTGAATGAGGAAAATCAGGGAATATCACATTATAGTAAACAACAAATTGAAATATTAATACAGGATTATTTTCTTAAAAAGAGAAACACAACAAGCCTCTCATTTATTAGACAAATTCTAATAGATTCTCTAGAAGAAGAACCTCAATTGATTTTTAAAACGATTAAAAAACAA
>CAKZTD010000065.1 GCA_937921595.1 uncultured Saprospiraceae bacterium | reverse complement strand
GAAATGACAGTTGATGAATATATTTTTGCAGAAGGATTAAGTACTAATCCGTTCACTAGATGGGGAGATTATTCTATGATGTCTGTAGACGAAGATGATGGAAGAACGTTCTGGTATACGGCTGAATACATGAGAGAAAATAGTGAATGGGGGACTAAGATAGTATCTTTTGTTTTACGAAGAGATACCATTGACGTTGGACCATTAAGCATAGTTACACCACAAAATTCAGCTTTACTTACAAATGCAGAAACAGTAGAAGTAGAAGTGAAAAACTTTGGTTTAACTGGTCAGGCAGATTTTGAAGTAGGACTAATCGTGGATGATGTATTCATCGAATCGCAAACGATTACGGACACTTTGCATTCAGATAGTGTGGTTAATGTCACTTTTACAAATACGGTTGACATGTCTGCTATTGGAGATTATAATTTTAAAGTTTATACCAACCTTGTAGATGATGCTAATATTTTAAATGATACCATTCGTCAAGTCATTAGTCAGTTAACCAGATACGATGTATCAATTAGTGACTTTACAAACGTTGATATTGTGGTCTGTGATTCTATTCATGAAATTGGAATAGTACTCACAAATATTGGTGAAGAAACGATTACAAGTGCTGATGTTGAATGGTCTTTTAATGGAGGAACACCTCAGTCTATCGCTTGGACTGGGAGTTTAATTTCTGGAGCATCAGATACACTTTTAGTAACGGTAGCTCCTTTATTAAATGGAACAAACACGATCAGTGCTACCTCTTCAAATCCTAATGGATTAGCGGATGAGGAAATGACTAATGATAATCTTGCAAGAGATTTTGAAGCAGTTACAGAAGGAGGGCAAGTGATCCTTACCTTATTGACAGATAATTATCCTGGTGAAACAACTTGGTCTTTAGAGGATGAAATGGGGACGATCCTTTACGAAGGTGGCCCTTATACTCAAGATCAAACAGAGTATACTGAAGCATTCTGTATTGGTGAAGGTTGTTATACTTTCAGAATCTTTGACTCATTTGGAGATGGGATTCAGTTCGGAGGAGTAGAAGGTAACTATACGATTACTGATGAGAATGGAATCATTCTAGCTTCGTTAATAGAAGCTAATTTCGGTACTGAAGAAGTGAATGAATTCTGTACGCCCTTTATGTGTACACTTGAAGGAACAGGAACATCAATGATGGAAACTGCTATTGGTGCATTAGACGGTGTCATTAACCTTAATGAAATTAATGGAACAGGACCTTATGAATACAGTATCGATGGTGGTATGACCTTCCAAGAAGAACCATTGTTTGATGGACTCGCTGGTGGAGTATATGACGTAGTGATCAATGATGTAAATGGTTGTTCTGTAGAATTTCAAATCACTGTTGAAAGTTGTACTCTTTTGCTTTCCGCAGAAGTAAATGATGCAATAGAAGGTATGATGGATGGTAGTGCTGAAGTGATGGTAGAAAATGGCGCAGAACCTTTTCAATACAGTATCAATGGTGGAGTAACTTTCCAGACTTCAAACATTTTTGAAAATCTTGGAGCAGGAGTTTATACGATTATTGTAGTTGATAACATTGGTTGTGAATCAGAGATTGAAGTGACCGTTGGTTCTATGGTAAGTGCAAATGAGACTTTCTTTGGAAATTCTATTGAAATTTTCCCGAATCCAACTGAAGGTAAATTCCAGATTAATGTAAAAGGAATTCAAGGAGAAGGAACGATGGATGTTAGAATGCTTGATGCAAGTGGTAAAGTTATTCAGTTGAGTCGTTTGGTTAGATATGGAGATACTTTGACCGGATTCCTTTCTTTGAGAAATTTCCCTGTAGGAATGTACTTTGTTGAATTCCAACATAAAGACATGAAGAGAATGGTGAAAATTGTTAGACAATAATATCTGATAGATATTTGTCAACTTAACAATTCATCTACGATTTAAAAGAAAAAGCCCAGAAGCAACCCTGTTTTTAGGCTTTTTTATTGTTTTCATGGGATGGAAAGAATTAGGATCATAAAAAATCATCTTTTTTTAGTATTTTAGAGACGGCTTTTAGGTTTATTGATTTTTGGGGATGGATGTTAGAGGATGGAACCTAATTAAGTTCATTTGTTAGCTAAATTTTCTAACGGGTCTTATGAAAGTACCAACTGCCAAACTGATATTGCTGTCAGCATTATTGTTGATTACTTGTCATACGTATGCCCAAAAGCAAATCCAACATCCTCATTCATCTCAATTAAAATTTCTTGGTTCTAGTGGTGAGCTCCGGCTTCTGACTACACGTGCAGAAAAAGGCATCCAAACGAACCATGAGAATTTAAAAAGCATCACTAGCGAAGTTTTCAATTTAACCAGTGTTGTTATTCCTATCGAACCCATTTTAAATTTTGATGGTATTGATGTCAATGAAGCATTTGGAGAATCTGTTCCCAATGCCAATGGCGATGTGAGTGGAGAACATTACATTCAGATTTCCAATGGCAATGGTTCTATTTTTAAAATATTTGATAAAACAGGAGTACCGCTTCATGGCCCTTCCAGTTTGAATTCACTTTGGGACGTTTTCGGAGAAACAGGCTCAGGCGATCCAATGGTTTTATGGGATCAAGGAGCTGGACGTTGGTTGTTTTCTGAAGTAGGAACTTCTGGTACAAACACAATGTTGGTTGCGATTTCCGAAACCAGTGATCCTTTAGGAAATTGGTTCGCTTATTCTTATGAAACTACAGCTGCTCCAACTTATCCGAAATACAGTATTTGGCCAAATGCTTATGTCGTTACAACAAAAGAAAATGGTGGGGATGATATTCCAGTTTATATTTTAGATCGACAGTCTATGTTATCTGGCGCTGTGCCTGGTGATATTCAGCGGATGTCAATCCCTGAATTCGAAGCTGCAAACTTCTCTGCTTTTCAAACTGCTTCGCCAGCAGATTGGGATGGAGCATTGAGTCCGCCCCCTCCTGGAAGTCCACATTTAATTCTTAGAATGTATGACGATAGTTGGGATGGAGGACAAGATAAATTAGAGATTTGGGAAGTGAATATTGATTGGAATAATCCTGGAAATTCTAACATCAATGGGCCAATAGATTTGATTACAGAACCCTTTGATTCTGATGTTTGCAATGGAAGTATTTTTACCTGCATTCCTCAACCCAATGGCAGTGTTGTTTCTGCAATGATGCAAAATATTATGCATCGAGTTAACTATCGAAATTTTGGAACTCATGAAACCTTAGTTTTAAATCATGTTGTTGATGTGGATGGAAGTAATCATGCTGGGATTCGATGGTATGAACTGAGAAAACCTACAGGTGGTCAGTGGGAAATTTATCAGCAAGCTACACTGGCACCAGATGATAATCATCGGTTTATGGGAAGTATAGCTATTGATGCTGGTGGAAATATTGGGATGGCTTATTCAACGGTTGGACCAGATAAGAATTTATCCTTGGCATATACAGGAAGGTTTGAAAGTGATCCGATAAATGAAATGACTATTACTGAACATGAGTTTGCAAGTGGATTGAGTCTGCATAATGGTTTTAGATGGGGTGACCATTCAAGTATGACTGTTGATGAAGAAAACGGTTTTACCTTTTGGTTTACGGGTGAGTATATGAAAGCCAATTCAGAATGGGGGACTAAAATTGTATCTTTTCAATTGCATCGAGATACTGTAGATATTGGGGTAGAGAAATTGTTGAATCCAGCAAGTTCTGCATATTTGACCTCTACTGAAACGCTTGAAGTACAAATTAAAAATTATGGGTTAGCACCCCAGAGTGATTTCGTTTTAGGACTAATCATTGATGATGTTTTTATAAGTGAGAAAGCCGTTTACGATACGATTGAACCAGATAGTATTTTAGTCGTAGCTTTTGATGAAGAAGAAGTTGATTTTTCTGAAGTGCAAACATATCAAGTGAAAATATACACTCAGTTGATGGAAGATGCGAATGTTTTGAATGATACCTTTAGAACAGAAATTGTAAAATTTCCACGTTTTGATGCAGCTGTTTTTAGTTTTATTGATTTAGAACAGATCGTTTGTGATAGTTTTATAACAGCGGGAATTGTCATTCAAAATCATGGTGCCGAGATATTGGATTCGGTTTTAGTTGAATGGCAATGTAATACAAATCCTGTAACCTTGGAGCATTGGTATGGTAGTCTAGATTCGGGGGCGAAGGATACGATTTATGTAATGCTTGGGGATTTGTATGATGGAGTCAATAATCTTTCAGCGACCACTATTGACCCCAATGGAGTAATCGATGAGCATTTAGAAAATGATACGTTTGCGAGAACATTTCAAGTATTGGCTAGTGGCGAAACGGTATATTTTTATTTACTGACTGATGATTTTGCTTATGAAACAACTTGGCAGTTAACGAATGAAAGCGGTGCAGTTATTTATGAAGGAGGTCCTTATGAATTAGCTGCTTCTGCTCATTATGAAGAATGGTGTTTACTTGAAGGGTGTTATACTTTTACCATATTCGATGACTTTGGAGATGGAATGTCTGCTCCTGATAATCCTGGTAATTATCAGATTACAAATGAAGAAGGTAAAATTTATGCAGAACTTTCTAATACTGATTTTGGAGATTCTGAAGTGAAGGATTTTTGCGCTCCATTTGTTTGTGCTTTGGAAAGCAATATAAGCACAATTATAGAATCAGAGTTTGGTGCTTATGATGGAGTGATTAATGTGAATGTAACGAATGGTTTGGAGCCATTGCAATATAGTATTGACAATGGGCAAAATTTTCAAGATAGTCCGGTTTTTTCTGGTTTGACTGGTAATATTTATTACATCGTTGTCGAAGATAAAAATGGATGTCGAATAGAAGAGGAACTTGTTTTGCAAACTTGTACGCTTCAATTTTCTATCGTAGCGACCAATGCAACATCTGGCTTAACCGATGGTTCTATCTTAATAAATATTGATGGTGGGATTCCTCCTTTTCAGTATAGCGTTGACAATGGATCTACTTTTCAAGATTCTAGTTTGTTTGAAAATCTGGATACTGCAACTTACATCGTTTTAGTACAAGATAGCCTTGGTTGCATTTTTGTCAATAGTGTGGGGATTAATTCTATGCCAACAAGTAACAATAATATTGAAAAAGAAAACAATATTCAAATCTTACCGAATCCTACCGACGGGCTTTTTACAATTAATATATCAGGAATCAATCTCGTCAACACTTTGCAAGTTGAACTATTAAATGTACTTGGTCAATCCATTTATGAACAAGTTTTACAAAGAGATGGAGCAATTCTTTCTGGTCAATTTTCTCTTTTGGATTATCCTTCAGGAATCTATTTTGTTCGAATAAAATATGAAGGAAATGATAGAATGATGAAGGTGATACGACGATAACCAAGACCAATTCTTGATACTTTGAGGAGCCTTCGCTTTTTATCCCTTAGAACGGTTTTTGTTTAAAAAAAGCATACTGGAGGCTAAACGCCAGTCTTAAAAAATTCCGAGGAGATAATTCAGTACCATCAAAAAATGGGTTAAGAACTCTATGATATGAGGGGAGAAAAATCAAACGAATGTTCTCTCTAAAATTCGCTTTAAACCCTATCCCGAAATCCAAGACCCAATTCATTTTATTAAGTGAATCAATAGTATGATCTGAATAATTTTCAGGACGTATCGTATAAAAACTATTGTAATTATAATTGTTAGAATTTGAATAATAAAATGTGGGCTGTACGCCTAATTGTGTGTACACGCAATTACATTTTAATCTATAAATCATACGAATGGGAATACTGAAATAAGATAATTTTATGCCTGACCTAAGTACTTCCGACTCCATTATATCATCTTCATTAATCCTAGTTAAACCACTTTTTTCATGTGTTCTAACTCCACCGTATCTAGAATAAACAAGACCTGTCCCAAATGAGAATTTATTTTTAAAAGGAAATTCCAATATAACACCACTAGTAAATAATCCATTCCCTAAACCGTTCTCATTTGATTTCAAAAACATACTTTGATTCATTCCACCTAACTCTATACCAACTACTATAAATGCAGAAGTATCTTGAGCAATAACACCATTGGTTTTCAAAAAGAAAAGCGAACAAAAAGAAAACATAAAAAACATTATCTGTCTTCTATGTTTTATGCTAAATAAATTAAAATGAATATTAAATTTTAGATTCAAAACTAATTCTTTTTCAAAAGTAAAAATTGTATTGATACAGCCAAAATAAAAAATCAGTACATCTCAATATTACCACAATAAAAAATATCTAGAAAAGTCACTCACTTCTCGCTTCTTACCATTGTTATTTGGTTTCTATTCCAATATCAAAAATGTCGTCCTCCGATTCGCTTGATGCTCCTCTTCCGAACACCTAGTACAGGCACAATCAATCGCTAGAGAATTCTCTCCGTAACCTTTTGCCGTTAAACGATCTTCAGGAATTCCTTTAGAGATCAAATAATTCACTGCAGACTGGGCTCTCTTTTGAGAAAGATTTTCATTATAGCTAGTTCCACCTCGGCAATCTGTGTGAGAAGCTAATTGAATTCTTATTTGAGGATTTGCAACTAGTATTCCAGCTAACTCATCTAAAGTTGGTTGAGCATCTGATCGAATGTCCCACTTTTCATAATCGTAATAAATATTTTCTAAAGTGATTTCTTTGTTTTTGAAAATCTTATCTAAAACGATTTCTACCGTATAAGTGGTAACCGGATTACTTGGATCTTTTCCAATTCCTTTCGAGGTGAAGGTGGTCGAATTATTCAAATACTCTGCTTTCGAAGCAGCAAAATTATAATCCATTTCTTCCTCCAAAACAATCGTGAAAAACCCATCATCTCCGACAGTCACCGTTTCACTTTTGGCCCCAAAGGAAATGTTTACCAAAGCTTCATTCAATGGTTTTCGACCTAAAACACGACTATTCGGATTGTCTTTGTTTTCGTAAATCTTTTCTAGAATATAACCTTCAAGAATCATTTTGTAAACGATTGGAGGTGGAGGTGGTGCCGCTGTATCGATTGGAGGAGGTGGAGGTGGAACTCTTTTTATAAACTGATAAATATCGTCTCCGCCTTTTCCGTTTTCTCGAGTAGAAGTAAAATAGCCAATTTGTAAAATGTCTTTATCTTTTTGAGCTCTAGGATCAACCACATAACTGAAATCATCGCTACCGGAGTTAACCGGTGCTTTTAAATTATGAGCTGGACTCCAAGCCTTATTGTCAATTTTATAACTTCTAAAAATATCAAGCCCTCCCATTCCAGGTAGATAATCAGATGAAAAATACATGGTGTCTTCATCGATAAATGGAAAACGTTCATTACCCAAAGTGTTGATTGTTCTACTCAATAATTTTGGAACAGACCAACCATCAGGTTCTCTTTCAGAAACATAAATGTCATGGCCGCCCCATCCGTCCGGATGATTAGCCGAAAAGTAAAGTGTACTGCCATCTTTTGAAATCGCTGGATCACCGTAGTTTACATTTGTTTCTTCAAATAATTTAATAGCTTCAGGTACTGACCAACTTCCATTGTCATATGTGCTTTTCATAATGAAGCAAAAAGAGTCAGCATATTTATCACTATTAGCACACCGAGTAAAATACATTTCCGTATAATCTTCGGTAAAGCTTACTGTTCCTTCATTATCTTTGGTATTGATTGGAGCTTCAAAAGATTCAACACTATTAGATTGCGTATTGACGATGAACAAATCAGAGAAATTACTACCAGTCCAATTGTACGTTTCATCACCTACACTAGCACTCCGATCGGAAGTGATCACCAAGAAATCATCTTGATAAATCGTTGGCGAATAATCAGATTTAGCGGTATTAAAATCAGCAATATTCACCGTATAATCCAAACTCTTATTTGCATCTGCCCAATCAGCAGCAATTTTACAAGCAGTGATTTCCCTTCGGTATTCGTATGGACTTCCGATTTCTAGCCCTAGATTTTTAAAAGCCTCCATGGCTTCTTTATATTGTTCATTCTGTTTCAAACCAAAAGCATAACCTTTTAGCGCATCCACTCCATATCCATCTTCATAAGAAGTGAGGTACCATTCAATCGCATTTTTATTTTCATTTAAATTGGTATATGATTCCGCAACCAAATAAGCAATCTTACCTTTCTCGACTCGGCTCTTTGCTTTTTTATGATCGCTCTTGAGCATTGGAATGGCTACAGAATATTGCTTTCTTTCAAATGCGGTTGTCCCATCTTTTATTTTTTGCACAAAGGTACAGCTGACGATAAGAAGAGAGAAGAATAGGGTAGAAGTGAGTATTTTAGTCATAAGCTTTTGGTTTGCTAATCTTGGAATATTAACGCCAGAGCAGGCTGCTTTGTTGCACTTTAAGAACCCAGGGCAAGGTCTATGAAAAGATGGTTTCTAAATATAGGCAATATAGGGAATTGGAAGTGAATGATGAAGAGTTTCAATTATTTACTTATCATTCTCAGGCTTGATGCTGTCTTGAAGGATAGATCGGATGAATTGAAATTGATTTGTCATTTCTAGTAGGATTTCAGTTCAGGGCAAAAAAAAAGTCAATGTTTGAGGACACTGACTTAGGAAACGAATCTTACAATTTTTAACCAAAACTTACAATTAGGATAATTGCAAACTTTGTACCAAAGCCATTTTAAAATGAAAATTTAACAGATAAAATAAAGGGTAATATTTGAAGGAAGAATAGAGAATTTGGGGTATGGGCAAAAAAATAAGTCAATGTTTGAGGACATTGACTTAGGAAACGAATCTTACAATTTTTAACCAAAACTTACATTTAGGATAATTGCAAACTTTGTACCAAAGCCATTTTAAAATGAAAATTTAACAGATAAAATAAAGGGTAATATTTAAAGGAAGAATAGAGAACTTGGGGTATGGGCAAAAAAATAAGTCAATGTTTGAGGACATTGACTTAGGAAACGAATCTTACAATTTTTAACCAAAACTTACATTCAAAACAATTGCAAACTCCGTACCAAAGCCAATGAATAAAAGGACTTTTAGAATTTAAAGTGAAAATTTAACAGATCTTAATTTCCGATTTTTGGCCAAATTCAAAATTAAAACTCTAAAATTAAAAAAGCCCCTTCCCGATAAATCGAGAAGGAGCTTTTCAATATTATAAAAAAGAACTCTTAAGCGTTAGCCTTAGAGAAGCTTTTCTTTGTTGTCTCTTTAGTTACCAACTCTTCAGTAAAGTCGGACATAATAGGTGTCGCGATAAATACAGAAGAATAAGTTCCTACGATAACACCAATCAATAATGCGAAAGCAAATCCTTTGATACTTCCACCACCAAAGATGAAAAGAATAAGGATTACAAATAGGGTAGTAAGTGAAGTAATCACCGTTCTACTAATTGTACTATTGATCGCTTTATTGATGATATCTGTTTTACTCAATTTAGTATAGTTACCCATGTACTCTCTAACCCGGTCAAATACTACCACCGTATCATTAATCGAGTATCCAATTACCGTTAAGATAGCGGCAATGAAGGCTTGATCAATTTCCATAGAGAAAGGTAGAATACCATGGAAAAGAGAGAACAATCCAAGAACAAATAGAACATCATGGAAAAGTGCCGCGACGGCTCCCATACTATATTGCCATTTGCTAAATCGGATAAAGATATAACCAAAGATTAATAAGAGCGAGAATATGGTTGCCCAAAGTGAACTCGTCTTAATGTCATCAGCAATCGTTGGTCCGACTTTACTGGAGTTATTTACATAAGTACCTGTACCATCCGGATTCTTGAAGTTAGCATAATCAAGCTTTCCTCCTAGAGCGGTATTTACACCTTCGAATAATTGTCGCATAGCTAAACTATCCGCACCTTCAGGTTTTTCCTTGATTAAATAACTCGTTGTTACATTATAAGCATTTGCTGTACTTACAGCTTTTACAACAGTTGAAGAATTTTCAAATGAAGTTTCTAATGCGTTACGAATATCATCTACATTGGTATTGATGCTTTTATCAACTTGGACATTGTAAGAATATCCACCTTTGAAGTCTACACCAAGCTCGAATCCTCTTAAAGCCATAGAACCAATTCCTAAAACGATAACGATACCAGAAAAGATATAAGCCATCTTTCTTTTACCTAACCAATCAATGTTAAGGTTTGTAAAAGCATTTTTAGAAATACCAGTCCAGAAGCTTAAGTTTCTTTCGCCTCCTGTCCACCAGTCGATCATTAAACGTCCAACTAATACCGCAGTAAACAATGATGAAACAACACCAATGATTAAAACGATTGCGAATCCTTTGATCGGTCCTAAACCAAAATAAGCAAGGACAGATGCTACAAGGATTGTAGTTACGTTGGCATCAATAATAGCAGAGTAGGAGTGTTGGAAACCATCTCGGATAGACATAAGTAAAGTCTTGCCTTCCCGAAGTTCCTCCCTTATCCGCTCGTAGATGATTACGTTGGCATCCACGGCCATACCGATCGTCAAAATGATACCGGCAATTCCAGGAAGTGTCAATACAGTACCGAATGTTGCTAAAGCACCTCCAATAAAGAAGATGTTTAAGAACAAAGCAAGGATTGAAACCAATCCACCTGAACCGTAATAAAGGAGCATGAAAACGAATACTAAACCAAAACCAATTAACATTGCATTCAAACTACGATTGATATTTTCTTGTCCTAAAGAAGGACCTACCAAACTTTCTTGAATAATATCAACTGTTGCAGGAAGTTTACCAACCTGAAGCATTTTAGCTAAATCTCCTGCTTCTGTAGCAGAAAAGTTTCCAGAGATAGAAGATCTTCCTCCTAGGATTGGATCATTTACAGTAGGACAAGAAATGATTTTACCATCTAGTGCGATCGCAATCTCACGATTACCTTCATTAGATGCTTTAGTTGTCATTTCGCCCCATTTCTTCGCGCCTTTTCCATCCATACTTAGTAAAACTTCAATTTTACCAGTAGCTGGGTCTGGAGCAGAACTCGCATCAGTTACACGGTCCCCTTCAATAGGCGCCACATCTTTTCCTCTTTGCTTTTTGATCGCATACAGTTGGTAAGTATCATTAGTATAAAGGCTGCTGATCTCTGAGTCTTCATCGAAAGTTAATGGTTCGTTTGACCATTTAAATTCCAAATCATTAGGAAACATTGATGCAATCTCAGGGCGTTCTAAATACTCATTGATCTTATCCATCTGATTTCTTGGTGCAGATCCCATTACCGCAAAAGATAATGTAGACTGACCAGCTGCGAAATTCAAATTTAAAGTTTTCAATAAAGGTCCCGCATCTGCAAATGGATCATTAATGGCATCATTCGGAATTTCTTGAATAGATGCAATTTCACCTGTATTATTACCTAAGCTATCCAATACATAAGTTGTATCAATAATAGCTGCTGGTGTTTCAATTACTGTTTCAGTATCTGTATTACCTAATATTCTCTTTAATTTAGCATCTGCCTGAGCAAATATGTCTATTAAAGTACCTTTAGGAGTTGTATCGTTTATACGGTATATATCCCAGAATTCTAATTTTGCAGTTCCGGTCAAAAATTTACGAGCACGTTCCGGGTTTCTAATACCTGGAAGTTCTACTAAAATAAGGTCTCTAGCTGCATCAAGATTTACATTCGGTTGTACTACTCCAATCTCATCGATACGATCTTTGAGACGTAAGTAAGTTAATTCAACAGTTTCATTTGCTTTTTGACGAAGAATAGCTTCTACTTTATCATTAGAAGTCTCAATATTCACGTCTTCTAGTTTGCCGTAAAATTTACCAGCTAAAGTTTCTTTAGCACGCCCAGTTTCTTGAGCTTTTTTAGCAGCAACTTTATCAAATTCTCTCGCAAAAATTGCGATGGTATTTTCTTTTGCTCCAGCTTGAACAGTCTTAGTATTTTCTAACGCTTCTATTAATGTGGGATCTTTGGCATTTTTTGCAATATTACGAATGAAATCCCGAAGGTCGATCTGAAGCACGACACTCATACCTCCTTTGAGGTCAAGTCCCAAAGCTATTTGCTTTTGCTTTAGTTGATCATAAGATAATCCCGGCATAAGCGGAATTTTGAATACTTCCTCGTTACTCATAGAGTCGAGGTAGGTGGCTACTGCGCTATTGTATATACCCTTACGCGTGTTCTCATCGGTTTCACCCTTTGATTGTTGTTCCGCGTGAGCTTCAGCTGCTTGTTCTACCTGATAAGTAGGGTAGAGATAGTAGTACTGAAGGATACACATTAGCGACACCACCACAAGAAAGAACTTAATAATGCCTTTTCCTTGCATGATGAAAAAAAATTTAGAAGTGTTAGAAAAAATTAAAAAATCAGAATGTGTGGTGGAGATACACACCGAAAAGAAGTGATAAGTTTTAAACTACTTTGTAACCGGTTCTATCCTTTCCGCACATCCCATATTGCAAAACAGCGCAAATATACAGGTTTTTCAAAAATAATGCTCGTTTTGAGATATTATTATGGATTCGACTAATACGACAATAAAACCAGTGCTTTTTTTTTAATATAATTTGTAAATAATTGATTTACATGTACTTATGAATGTATTTATATGAGCTATGAACTACTATTTTTTTTGTAAAATGCAATTATTTCTAATTTATTGAGATTTTTGCCTTTTGTTTCGGGAGTATTTTCAAAATTTATTGGGATTTTAAATGGAATGACATGCATTAAATGGAGTATCTAATTTGAATAGATATTTCATATTTAAATCCCAAAGAGACTTAGCTTCCTGTACTGATCAAGAATTATTCATTTCTAAATGTTTATTATTCATTCAAAAACGGTATTATTGCAATTTAAGTGACGGATCAAACTTATTTCCGTCAAACTACTTAATATCACAATTACAATAACTAAAATTAGACAATCAATGGGTTTATTTGATTTTTTAAAGAGCGCAGGCTCAAAAGTGTTGACCAAAAAAAATGCGTCAACTGTCAAGACTAAGGAAATTATCAAAATGGAAAAGGAGTTAGCTGCAAAGCAAGCTGAACTTTTGCAAAAGCAGAAATTAGTTTTACTTAAAGGAATGGTAGATAGTACCAATGTGAAAGTAAAAGGATTGGAATTGGACTATACTAAAGATAAGGTGACGGTTTACGGTCAAGTGAAAACACAAGCTGACAAAGAAAAAGTAATCCTTGCATTAGGAAATGTAGGAGGTGTTGCTCGAGTAGATGATCGAATTTCTGTAAGTAAACCAGCTCCTGCTGCTACCTTTTATACAGTAAAAAGAGGTGATAGCTTATCTAAAATAGCTAAGAAAGTATACGGTGATCCAAAATTATACAAGCAAATTTTTGAGGCAAACCAACCAATGTTGAAAAATCCTAATATGATTTTTCCAGGTCAGTCTCTTCGTATTCCACCGATGAAATAGCAAAATATCAAATTATCAAGTAGATAAGTTAACAAAAGTGTTTTGCTAACTTATTTACTTGCTAGTTTGTTTAGCTGTTAACTACATTCCTCGGATTTCCATCCAAAAATGCCTTTATATTTTCGGCAGTACTTTTCATTAATTTTTTTCTCGCTTCAAAACTTGCCCATGCTATATGAGGCGTGATAATACAATTTTTGACACCAATCAAAGGATGGTTTTCTTGTGGAGGTTCTGTAGAAAGTACATCCAATCCTGCTCCTGCCAGTACTCCATTTTCTAGAGCTTCCCGAAGATCCAATTCATTGATCAATGGACCTCGCGCTGTATTGATTAAATAAGCACCAGGTTTCATTTTGTTTAATATTTTCTGATTGATAACTCCTACATTATCAATGTTTAATGGAGCGTGGAGGCTAATAAAATCACTCGTTTCAAACAATTCTTCTAAGTGTACAAATTGGACACCAGCTTGACGGTCTCTAAGTGGATGTTTATGATTTGCAATGACATTCATATTGAATGCTTGAGCGATTTCAGCTACACGCTGACCTATTCGACCAAAACCATAGATCCCTATAGTTTTTCTAGACAAATCATAAATTGGGGAGAGTTGAAATGAAAAGTCAGGGCAATTGCTCCATTTTTTATCCTGAACCGCATGATTGTGATCCTGTGTTCGATTCATGAAATGAAGGATAAACGCAAAAACATGTTGCGCAACAGCATTGGTGCTATATCCAATGACATTACAAACTGTGATATTTTTAGATTTTGCAAATTCGATATCAACATTATTAAAACCAGTTGCAGTTACACAGATGCATTTGAGATTTGGTAATTGAGCTAAAATATCAGCATCAAGGATGTGTTTATTGACTAAGAGTATTTCTGCCATTTCCGCTCTAGCCACTGTTTGTTCAGGGCTTGTTCGATCATGGATCGTAAGATCACCTTGTTTTTCGACAGCTTCCCAGCTCAAATCTCCAGGATTTATAGTAAATCCATCTAATGCTACAATTTTTGTCATTTGATTCTTTTTAAACGTCTTTATAACTTTTCATACCCAGAACGCTTGCCACAAAATAAACCTTATTTGTTAAACTAGGGTATATTTTTGAGAACCAATTTAAATGATTGAGTGGATTCGCTCATTTAAATAAGAAATAGTGAGAAAACACCAACAATCGATATTTACCCGTAAAGTGCATAACAAATACTTATTTATTAATGGGATAATCTTTGATCAAAAGCTCGATTTTAGCATAGATTTCGACGGTGGAATGAGAACAAGCAAAACAGGGTTCCAATTGTCCTGTTGGTCTTGGATCATTTGGGAGAACGATAACTTTGGAAGGATTAAAACGCGAAATTTTTGAAATATAATTATTCGTTTGAAAAAAAGCTTGCGATACTTTTTCATGAACTCCAATCTCTACCTCGAATAGTTTTATGTCTTTCAGCGTTTTTAAAAGCTGCTTCGAAGGAGCGGAAGACCAAATTTCGATCTTCTTTTCTTTTTTAAAAAATAGAGCTATTGTTTCTGTGGGTGTAGGAGGGAGAATGGCTACCGTAACCTCAGGAGTATCTTTACAAGCAAAGAAAATTGAAATCAAGATGATGAAATGTGGTAACTTTTTCAATAGATCTTTTTTATAGTTTAGATTTAGAAACCTTTCAAAATTTACAAAACCTAAATCCAAGAATCAAAAAAAGGGCACAACTAGATCGTTGTGCCCTCAAAATATAAAGCTATGAAAAATATATCTTAAAACTGATGCTTGATCAGTGTATTATTTATTGAGATCCCAGTTGTACTCTTTATAAGTAATTTTAGCTCCGGGATTAATTTTTACTGTAGAATATTTATTTAAGTAGGTAATGATATCTCCAAAATCTACAGCATACCATTCGAATATTTTTGATATTTCTATCGCATCTGGTGTAATCTTATTGTGAGTAGTGTTATTGATAAAAGCCTTTGCTTGTTTCTCAAAGTTACGTTTCAGGTTACCTTCTGTCCAAGCTTGATTTAGAAGCGGTGGACAAGATTTTGCGGCACAGTTTACTGCGAAATGAATCCTAGCATCTTTATAAACTGGTCTCAAAATATCATTTTCAATATTATCAAGCGAGTAAGTCTTGCTACCTAAAGGAATCCACTTTTGGTCCCAAGGTTTTCCGCCATGAAGGCTTGTGATACTTTTTAGCGGATAATTTTTTAATATCAACTTGATCGTTCCTGCATTATATGCATTGATCCAGTAAGCCATTTTTTTGCTTTTTGACCAATCTGCAGCCGGTGGATTTTTATCTAAATCTTTCAAATAAGCATCTAATTTTGCTTCTTCAGATTTTAGATTATTATAGTTCACCTTCCCTGTAGAGCTAACATGTTTTTTCAATAAATTGTTGAAGCTTTCATGAGAAAAAGCTGGAATTACCGGTTTCTTTTCGACGATCGGTGCTTCTTCTTCTATTTCCTGATCTATAAACTCTACTGCAACCTCTTCTTCAATTTCTACATCTTGAGTTTCAATCGTAGGCTTTTCTTCAATAATCTCTTTTACTTCTTTTACGATGTCCTTCACTTTTGAAGGTGCTTCGTTGATCTTTGAGTTGGTTACCACTTCTTTTACTTTTTCTACTTTCTCTCTGACTTTAACTGGTTTTGGATTTTCAATATTTCCATTTAAAGTTTCTTTAGAAGGTGTTTCCGCTTCAGTTATATCCAAACTTTCCTCCATCAATTCTTTTTCCGCCTTTTCCATATCAATGGATTTTGGCGTTTCAGATGAAGCCACGATGTTTGTAGAAGAAACAGCTTTCTCCAGGTTTGATTCAGCCTTAGAAGTGGAAGAGGTATTATCAGCTTGCCCGCAGGACAAAAAAATAAGTATTCCGAAGATTGATAGTGTGTTTTTAATGGTCATCATGGTTTAAAAAGTTCTTGTTAGTTGATTGTGATTTAATTTCTAAATACTAAACACAAAGATAAACAACTAATGAACGCCTTTTAGACTCTTTGAGTTTAGAGAAGTTACTTTGCATGTTGGATAAAAGACAATTTTAACAAAAAATTAAAACTTAAAGGGTATTGTTTAAAAGATAGAGGCTTCTTTGTGAGTGAAGAATCTGACTTAGTAAAACATTTTTCAAAAAAATGCCGTTTCTTTCTTGTCTGAAAACTATGAAAAATAAGCTTATATTGGTAGAATCTGCTTTGATGCTACTATAGGTTTTATTAGTTTTGCGCATTCAAAAATATAAAATTAATGTCTGTAAAAGTTGAAGGTTTAACAAAAGTATACGGAACGCAAAAAGCGGTCAATGGACTGAGCTTTGAAGCGAAGAAAGGAGAGGTACTTGGATTTCTAGGGCCTAATGGTGCTGGAAAGACAACGACGATGAAGATGATCAGTTGTTTTATTCCTCAGACTTTTGGAAAAGCTACCGTTTGTGGCTTCAAAACGGATGTTGATCCGATGGAGGTCAGAAAAAAAATCGGTTACCTCCCAGAGCACAATCCTCTATATAAGGAGATGTACATCAAAGAGTATCTTCATTTCATTGCTGGTGTTCATAAATTGAAAAATAAAAAAAGTCGTGTATCGGAGATGATTGAAATGACTGGCTTGGAAAGAGAACAGAATAAAAGGATTGGCCAAATTTCAAAAGGATATAAGCAAAGAGTTGGTTTAGCTCAAGCGATGATCCACGATCCAGAGGTTTTGATATTGGACGAACCCACTTCAGGTTTAGATCCTAATCAACTGGTAGAAATCAGAAGTTTGATCAAAAGGTTGAGTAAAGAGAAGACGGTTATCTTTTCTACCCACATTATGCAAGAAGTACAAGCGGTTTGTGATCGAGTCGTGATTATCAACCAAGGAGAGCTAGTCGCAAATGATGATATCGATACTTTGCAGTCTAAAGTTCGGGGAGAAGCATTGATTGCTGTCCAGTTTTTAGAAAAAGCACATGAAGCTCAATTAGCAAAAATTAATGGAGTCCTTAATGTAAGAAAATTGGACAATAATCGTTGGTTGCTTTCCGCTGATTTGAAAAAAGATATCCGACCGGATTTATTTAGATATGCAGTAAATGAAAATTTAACGATCATAGAATTGAAAAAAGAGGTGTCAAGTGTTGAAGATGTATTCCAAAAATTAACTTCTAAAAAGTAATGATTAGAACTTTAATTACCCTTTTTGTTTTAAGTAGCTTATCGTTTTCTGTCAACGGTCAGGAAGATAGTATTCTATTGACCAAGAATTTTAATTTTAACGATGGAGTTTATTTAGATTTTGAATCTTTCCAAAAAAATAAACCAGTTTATACCTGGGAGGAAATTCGAGGAAATTTGGTGACCAATCCACAGACCTTTATGGCTCAGGTTGAGTTCCTCGAGATAAAAGAGAATAAAGAGAAGATCAATTTGGAAGAGATTTGGGGGATTAGCTTGGCAGGAATGCCATATATCCGATTGGAAAAAGGAGCGGTAAAAAAAGAGTTAACCAATTTTGCAGCTTTAAAAGTCAGAGGCAAAATTTGTTATTTTGAATATGAAGATTTTGAAAATGTGAAAATCCCAATGCCTGTTTATAATCCAGTTACAGGCAAGCCATATCGACTAGCAATGGTTGATCGGAAGATGGAAGTTTTTTATGAAAAAATAATGGATTTTGAAACAGGGAGAATTGAAGACCTTACTGCAGAGAATTTAAAATCATGGGTTGGAAACGATGCTCAGTTGATCAACGCTTTGGAAAGTCTCGGTGAAGATGCCGATGAGAAATTATTCAAATGTATTTTGATCTATGACGATCGACATAAGGTGTTTATTAAATAGATTAGAAAATCTATTTAATAATTATAACCACATTACTACATATTTATTGATTCGATTGTAGTTTTTCAAATTCCTTTTATTATTAATTTTGTCTTTATACTTAAAACAAATAGCTGAATGCTTAGCATTTTTAAAAAAGAGATTAATTCGTTTTTTAGTTCTTTAGTTGGATACATCGTTATTGCTGTATTTTTATTGAGCCTTGGATGGATTATGTGGATTTTTCCAGATACGAGTATACTTGAAAATGAATTCGCGACCCTAGACCAGTTATTTATTGGAGCGCCTTTGATTTTTAGTTTTATCATTCCGGCAATTACTATGCGTTCTTTTGCGGAAGAACACCAGATAGGAACGATCGAATTATTGACGACCAAACCTTTATTAGATATAGAAATTATCTTAGGGAAATTTTTAGCATGTATGGCCTTGGTTGTGCTGATGTTGATCCCGACATTACTATATTTTTATTCTGTTTATAATCTTGGATCTCCAGTAGGAAATATTGACACAGGAGGAGTTATAGGAAGTTATATTGGTTTATTGTTTTTGAGTGCTGCATTTGTAGCCGTAGGTCTTTTCAGTTCTTCTTTGACTAAGAACATTATTATAGCTTTAATTCTGGGTATTGTTGCTAGTTTCTTTATTTACTGGGGTTTCGAATTAATGAGTGGATTGCCGATCTATTTTGGAAAAGGAGATACATTGATAAAGATGTTGGGGATTGAATATCATTATAATTCAGTAAGAAGAGGATTGTTAGATACTCGCGATATTATGTATTTCATTGGCCTTATTGGTACTTTTTTGAGTTTGACATTAATCTCGTTCAATAGTCGAAAATGGATGATCAAAAAAGAAGAAAATAAAAAGGGAGATTTTTTAGAAATTGGACTTGGTCTATTGCCTGTTGTACTTTCTTCTTTTTTCTTTTCTGGAACCTTTGGTGTCGGTGCAGCAATGACAGTAGGTATACTCGCCGGACTTTTAGTTTTTGCTTTGGTACGAGCTTTTAGAAATAAAAACGCCAGCAGTTTTCACTCTTTGATTCAACCTTTAATAGCCATCCCAATATTTGTAATCATAGGGATTTTATCCAACTTTATTTTTACCAAATTTGATTTAACCGATGACAAAAGATTTACTTTATCTGATCCATCAATTGAGGCATTAGGAAACGTAAGAGAGGTTCTAGATATTAAGATTTTTTTAGAAGGTGATCTTCCTGCAAATTTTAAACGGTTACAAAATGCAGCTGAGGAGATGTTGGATGATTTTCGTTCGTATAGTGGATGGATAGAATATGAGTTTAATAATCCAACCGAAGGGAGTATCGACGAAGTACAAGCTAATGTCCAAGCTTTAGGGAAGCAAGGAATTGAACCCGTTTCGATTAAAATTCCAGGAGTCGATAAAAGAGAGATTAAATACATCTACCCCTATGCCCAGATTTCATATCGTGGAAGACATACGACAATCAATTTGTTGGAACCTATAGGTGCTGGAATATCTGAGCAAGCAGCTTTAAGTAAATCGATAAATTTATTAGAGTTTAAAATTATAAACGCGATTCAAAAATTGGAATCTGCATATCGTCCAATCATTACTTATACAACTGGACATGGAGAATTAGAACCTCTGCAATTTGCGGATCTAAGACAATCTCTGTTTGCCTATTATGAAGTAGGAGCTTTGAACTTAGATAGCCTGACAGTGATTGATCAAAAAGTAAATATTTTAATGGTGCCCAAGCCAAGATCCAAACTTAGCGATAAACATCTTTTTAAGATTGATCAATATGTCATGAACGGAGGGAAAGTAATATGGGCATTGGATGTAATGGACATGAGACTTGATTCATTAGCTCGTCAAGGAGGAGCATCTTACATTGCCAGTGAAATGCCTTCGGCAGAAGGTATAGGAAACTTATTATTTAAATATGGGCTTAGGATTCGACCGTCTAATTTTGTTTTTGATGTCGAGAGTTCTAAGATTCCTTTACAGACTGGAGTTCAAGGAAACACCCCGAAGTTTGAATTATTTCCTTGGTATTATCATCCGATTGTTTCTCCAAAATCTGAACACCCAATTGTAAAAGGTTTGGATCGAATTAATTTGTTTTTTCCTACCGTCATTGATACCTCTATTGGTGTTA
Source organism: uncultured Saprospiraceae bacterium (assembly GCA_937921595.1). Classification (GTDB taxonomy): domain Bacteria; phylum Bacteroidota; class Bacteroidia; order Chitinophagales; family Saprospiraceae; genus JAHDHW01. The sequence continues at coordinate 34,882 of CAKZTD010000065.1, read as the reverse complement.
GAACCAATCTTAGAAAAGAGGTTTTATTAAGCTCCTCAAGGAACACTCGTATTCGACCGAATACACATCGTTTCAGTTTTGACGAAGTCAATATTGATCCGAAGAGTTTAGAATATAATTCGCCAGAGCAACCACTTGCTGTTTTGCTTGAAGGAGTCTTTCCATCCGCATATCGAAATCGAGTATCGGAGAGTATGGCTAGTGGACTTGCTGAGATCGGAGCAGAATTTAAAGAGGAGAGTGTGCCGACTCAAATGATCGTAATAGCGGATGGTGACGTGATGAAAAATCAGGTCAGTGTGAAAGATAATCAGTTTTCAAAACTAGGATATAACCGTTATGAAAATTACACTTTTGCGAATAAAGATTTTATGCTCAATTGTATAGAGTATTTAATGAATGACCGTGGTATCCTAGAATCACGTTCTAAAGAAATTGAGTTGAGATTATTAGATACTGTAAAAGCTCAAAAGCAAAAAACATTCTGGCAGGTTTTGAACCTTATTGTACCTATAGTAATCTTGGTGTTGTCTGGTTTGGTATTTACATTTATTAGAAAAAAACGTTTTGCGTCAGGTATTGCAAAGGACGCTCAAAATAGATAAGATGAAGAAAACAACAACTATACTAATCGTTCTGTTTTTAATATTAGGTAGCGTGGCTGCCTGGTACATTACGACTAATAGTGGAAAGCCGAAGGCTTCCTACCATACATCAAGTATGGATTTTAAAATAGATCCTGATTTGGTTCATAAAGTGTTTTTGGCAGATCGGGAAGGTCATAAAACAACCTTGATCAGAAAGGATGGAGAATGGCTTTTGGAAGGTGTTTACAAAACTCGCCCGAATGCAATCTCTTATCTATTAGAAGCGATTAAAAATGTAGAAGTAAAATATCGTCCTGCGAAAGCTGCTTATCCTTCGATCACCAAAGATTTAGCAACCTATGGAATTGAGGTAGAATTGTATGGAAAAGAAGGAGAGCTTTTGAAAAATTATTATGTAGGTGGTGTAGATGAAAAAGGGGAAGGGAGTTATATGATTATGGCTGAATCTGATGAGCCTTTTGCTACTCATTTAAAAATGTTTGTTGGTAGTCTAAGAACAAGATTTTCAATGACTGGAGACGACTGGAGAGACCGATCTATTTTTAATGAAGAACCTGAAGATGTAATATCGATTTCGGTAGAATATCCAAAGCAAAAAAATAAATCTTTTATAATGAAAAAGGATGGTTCTCAATATACCGTTGAACCATTATTTAATACGACACCAATTATTACTAAGAAGGTAATGAAAGGAAAACCAGAGCAATACCTTCAAGGGTTTAAATCAAAACTTGCAGAGTCTTTTCAGAATGAATATACGATGAAAGATTTTGCAAAAACGGTAGTTCCTTTTGCTATTGTTTCTTTGACGTTGAAAGATGGTACTGAAAAAACAGTCCGTTTTATCCCTTTTCAAAAAGTAGGTAAAAATGGCGAATTGATTAAGCAAGATGCTTCTAAACCCGTTTTTAGATATCATGCAGATTGTAGTTGGGGAGACTTTATGTTGGTTCAGCAAGGCGTATTCAAAGAAGTCTTTTGGCAATATGAAGGATTCTTTTAGGAAATAAAATAGTGTTGCTAATTGTGTTGATGCTCTGAGAAACCTATGAAGTAGGTTGTTTAATTTTTTTTCTAAAACCAAAGGCAAAACTTGGAGTGGCCTTTTACTTTTTGTGTCAAGACAAAAAGAATTGAAGAAAAAAGTGGTTTCATTATATATCGTACTTTTGAAAGGCTTGTCCCATAGCTTATTTACCTTGTTAACACAAAAATAATACTGCCAAAAAAATAATCATGAATAAAATACTGTTGCTTCTTTTTGTTATTTTCTGCTCCATCGCAGCGATTAATACTGTTTCTCAAAAAGGAAAATCAGCAGCATTTAATCATGTTTCCATTTGCACCTCACCTGACTGGGGCTTTTTTGGCCATCGTCGAATCAATAGAATGGCGGTATTTACTTTGCCTCCAGATATGATGGTTTTTTATAAAAAAAATATAGAATTCATTACCGATCATGCAGTCGATCCAGATAAAAGAAGATACGCAACTCGTCATGAAGCGGTCCGACATTATATCGATATTGATCAATGGGGAACCCATCCTTTTGAAAACCTACCAAGAACTTGGACAGATGTTTTATTAAAATATGCGGAATTAAGTGTGGTTAACGAAAGAGGAGATACGATTCAGATAATTGATAATGCTTCAATTCTAGACTTAGATTCCAATGTTAAATTGACAAAAGCTTTTAAAAGAAGATACAAGAATGTTACACTCGATTCAATCGAATATTCAACCTATCGGTCCTTTTTTTCAAACAACATCCTTGGACAATATTACGAGGATAACTGGATTGTAGAATTAGATAGTTTGAATAAGTTATTGGGCTCAAGAATAAAAGCAGAATCAGTGATTGCTCAAGATCACTTTTCAGAGCATGGCATCCTTCCTTATCATTTGGAAAAGATGCACAGAAATTTAACCAAGGCTTTTGAACAACGCGATGCTCAAAGAATATTAAGGCTTTCTGCTGAGTTTGGACATTACATAGGAGATGCACATGTCCCTTTACATACGACGACCAATTACAATGGTCAACTTACCAATCAAATTGGCATTCATGGTTTTTGGGAAAGCCGGATTCCAGAACTTTTTGCGGATAAAGATTTTGATTTCTTTGTTGGAAAAGCTGACTATTTTGAAAAAGCAAGAGATTATTATTGGGATATTGTTTTGACCAGTCACACCTACGTGGATAGTGTTTTACAAATTGAAAAATCCCTAAGCAAAACCTTTCCTTTAGATCAACAATATTGCTACGATGATCGAGCAGAAGCGACCATCCGGACGCAATGCAAAGCTTATGCTGCGGCCTTCAATAAACGAATGGATGGAATGGTCGAAGATCGCATGAGAGGATCAATTCATGCGATTGGGAATGCTTGGTATACTGCCTGGGTCGATGCTGGCCAACCTGACCTCCGAGACTTAATTACCTCTACTGAAAAGACCAAGGAAGATAAGGAATTGGATGAGGTGAGTCGGAGTGGTCGAATTAAGGGAAGAGCGCATTGATCTTAATTTTTTTAATGATTTCCAATCTATATTGTTTTCTTTTCTTGCATTTTTACGCCCACTTATGGTTGTTTTTGTTCCACTTATAAAATAATGTTTTTCATTTCCTGAATTCGGGTAACAAGGAGTAATTGTTGTCGTATTTTTAGAAAAACGAAAGGAATGAAAATAAGTAAAATCTTTTCTCTAATCTGTGTTTTTATCATCTCTTTTATCTCTTCTTGTCAGGTGAATATACCTGATAAATTCAGCCAATTAGATTATGCGAAAAATAAGGATGCTGAAGGTTATTACACTTTTACTCATGGTAAATACAAAGGTGAAATTGAAAATAATCTTCCGCATGGTAAAGGTGAATACATCTATAATAATGGCACAAAGTATCAAGGAACTTTTGTTAAGGGAAATATCGATGGAAATGGATCAATAAAATATCCGGGAGGAGGATCTTTTGAAGGTAGCACAACTAGAGGAAGTTTGGAATCAGGGGAATTAAAATATGACAATGGGGATGTCTTTGTCGGTACTTTTAGAGATGGAAAACGTCATGGAGAAGGTAAGCTTGTCAAAAGTAATGGCGATGTCTATGAAGGCTATTTTTTAAAAGATGAGCTTAATGGAAAAGGGGAAATATTATATGCAAAAGGTGATCATTACGAAGGTCGATTTAAGGATAGTAAACTAAATGGTCAAGGGTTTATAAAATTTAAAAATGGAGATCGATTTGAAGGGCGTTTTGAAAACAATTTTCTAGAAGGTGATGGGGAGAAAAAGTTTGCAAACGGCGATCACTATAAAGGAGATTTTGAAAATGATAAATTAAATGGGAAAGGTTTTATAGTTCTAGCTAATGGGCGATATGAACAAGGAACTTTCAGGAATAATAATTTGGATGGAAAAGGTTATCTCCAAAAGTCAAACGGAGATATGTACGCTGGGCAGTTTGACATGGGGACCTTGGATGGAGAAGGATCTAAATACATTCAAGCTTCGGATGAGTTCATTGCTGGAAATTTTTCGAATGGTAGGCCGGATGGTGAGATGATAGTCAAAAAAGAAGGTCAGGTCGAAGGAGAAATATTTGATAGAGGGGATAAGGTCACTCAACGAACTTATCGTAATAAGGCAAGAGAAGAATTAAATAGAAGGAATCAGCGAAATATTGATAATGAAATAGCAAAAAGTAAAGCTGAAGTTGCTTTGTTAGAAAAGGATTTACCTGACGTTAGTAAAGAAGAACAGTTTTTAGAGAAAGAGGAAAAAGAAATTTTAGATGCATTTAAAAAGTATGAACCAATTAAAATGGAATCCAAGTGTCACTGTGTTCTTGAAGAATGCCCAAAGATGAAACGTTTACTCTTAAATAGTATCTCTTATTATTGCCCTAAATATCAAGCTAAGTGTGGAGCAGAGTGGGAATATTTAAAGTACGACGAGGACTTACCATACGTATTTTTTCATAGTAGCTCCAGTGGTGCTAGCGAAAGTAGCATTTGTAATGCCTGCTCTGATTTGAATGAAAAATTAAGAGCTGAAGCTCCTGCGATTATAAAAAAGGAAAAAGAAGAAAAAAGAATTTGTGAAGAATGGAAACAGAGGGGATCTGGGTATGATGATTTTTATTCGGAACAGTTAGAAAAAGTAAAAAGTGATTATGATTATAAAATGAAACGAGTAAGAGATAGATATAAAAGAGCTAAAAAAAATATCCAATCAACAAAAGAAGCAAATAAAAAAAGAGTCGATGAATTAAAATATTCTAATGCGCAAAAAATCGAATCCGACATCGCCGCCGCCACACAAAAAAGAAAACAAGCACTCAACCGTCAAGCCCAAAACAGATTAGAAGATTTAGAGCGACTCTGTAATATAAATCCAGACGCTTGTCCTTGTTGGACATTGAAAAAGAAAAAGTGCGAAATGGAACCAAAGTACCTATGCGTTTGCTCCCAATAAAATGAATGATTAGAATTTTTAGAAATCAATAATCCCGATGAAAAATAAAATACTTTTACTTCTTGGTTTTTGTTTTATACTTGTGCAATTACAAGCGCAGGATTTAAACTATACCAAATATAATCAACCTTCCGAAGCAGAATATTCACTCAAGGAGCATAATCAATTAATGAAGCAAGCTTCAGAGAAATATGTCAAGAAAGTTAAAAAGGGACAAGCGTTTAACCTCAGTTTGGTACCCTCTTTTGCAATACCGGGATATACTGCTTATGCCCTTCGCAAAGTAGAAGATCCTTTTGAGTCGGGCGCTAAAAAAACCAATCAAACATTTGGAGTCGGTGCTTTACTCTCTTTGGTAGCTATACGTACATCCTTTAAGTTAAAGCAAAAAGAAAAGGAATATAGATATGGAGAAATGACTTTTTATGAAGAGGCGCTTTCTTCGAAAAACAAAGGCTTAGCTTATAGAGAGGGATCATATAATAGCACTAATTCTAATACTGGGAGTTCGATTTATGGCATTATAACGGACCAATCAGGAGAGTCTTTAATTGGTGCATCAGTAATTTTGAACGGAACTAATAGAGGAGCAGTAACGGATATTGAGGGTAAATTTACTATAGCTGATAGAGGAAATGCTTCTTCGATAACTGTTTCTTATATAGGGTATAAAACAGAAACACATGCAATTGGTATAGGAAAAGATCTAAAAATTGTATTGAAAGAAGGAGGCTCAAGAAGCTTTGGTTATTCTAGAGGTTGGCTAAGTGCTTCTGTCTCTGCCGGAGTGCCTTTGGTTAATTTTAGTAATAAAAAAGTATCTGGTCCTGCAAATATAAAATATGGGAAATCGAAGGTTTTCTATCCTTCTAATATCAGAGAAAATCATTCTTTTGGAGCGAAAGTTGGAATTCGATTTGGGAGCAAAATGGGATTAAAATTTAATCTTGATTATGATAATTTTGAAACTCAGTATACACAGAAATCGGCTGATTCTCCCAATTCCAGTTATTCCATAACAGACTTCACAGGGCTTCCAATTGTAGATAATATTTATCAAATCAATGAACAGTTCAGGTTAAAAGGAGGGTACTACTTCAAAACTTCTTTAACATCAGAATTGCAGTTATCTGCTTTACTTAGCCATCGTTCGGTTCGAACTTATGAAGAAAATGGAGATGGTCGAAGATCAAAATACTTGTTCTATGATTTGGGGCAAATGTATGGAGTTGCTTTAGATCTTAATTTTTATAAAATTAAATTTAGCCTGGGACATAGTTTTAAAAACCAAGCATCAACAAAATACAGGTTTACTGATTTTAATATGCGATGGTATAAATATTTTCGAAGTAGATTTAGCTTGTATCTTGATTTCCGAACGGAGATAGATCACTTAAAAATTGGTCCTTCCAAAATAAAGAATCTTACTCCTCAGGTAGGTTTCGGAGTACAATGTCGATTGTTTTAATTGTTGAATAGTTTTAAAGTCAATCCAATGCAGTATAAATATTTATTCTTTACATTTTTTTTATTTACGTTTCTGACTTGTAATAAGAAAGATGATTTATTAAATAATGAATTCGAAATTGAAAAAGCCAATGGCATCATTCATTCTACAATAAAAGACGCGAGAGATGGACAAAATTATGCAACCATTGTTATCGATACACTTGAATGGATGAACGAAAATCTAAACTATGATACTGAAGATTCCAGATCTGTTTGCAAAGATGGAGAGAAAGGAAATTGTAAAGAATTAGGTCGCCTTTATAATTCAACAGGTTGGCCAAATGTAAATCAAATTTGTCCACAAGGTTGGACTATTCCTACAACTCAACAATGGGGTGAATTAACTGATCTTTTTAGAACAGGAGGAAATTTGAAAACTAATTTGGAGTATGCTGGGTTTCATTTTCAGTATGGAGGAACAGCTTTTGATGATAATGGAACAATTGAACATTTCGATACTCAGCATGATGATAGAGGCTATCAGTTACTTGACGGAGGAAGTTATTTTGCTTATATTTTTATGGATAAGGATGGAGATGATCTTTTCCCTTTATCTACTGATTTGAATTTTTTTCATAGTTGCCGTTGCGTCCGAACAGCAACATCAACTGATAATCCGTTTTTTGCCCAATGTTCAGATGGTATCATGAATGGAAATGAAACAGGGATTGATTGTGGTGGTAGTGATTGTGTGCCTTGTCCACCTTCCATGACAGATGATCGTGATGGTCAACTTTATAAAACGGTAGATCTTGGAAATCAAACTTGGATGGCAGAAAACTTGAATTACGCTGGAGCTGGTATTTGTTATGATAATTTAGCAAGTAATTGTGAAGAATATGGTCGTTTGTATAGTTTTGAAGAAGTAACTAATCAAAATATTTGTCCTTCTGGTTGGCATATTCCATCAGACGAAGAGTTTAAAATTTTAGAGGCTTTTCTCGGAATGCCAACTGATCAATTAGATGCTACTGGTGCAAGAGGAGGATTTGAAGAAATTGGAGATAAATTAAAAAGGCAAGAAGATCAACAAGGAGGAAATGTTGAGCCTAGCGGGTTCAATGCTCGACTTGGAGGTACAGAAAGAATCGAGTTTCAATGGAAAGGTATCTTGGGACAGTATTATACCAATACCACATTTATGAACCCGGTATCAACTCAGACTAATGTTTGGACTAGATTGATCTTCGGAAACGAAGTAACTGTTTCTAGAAATGGTCTTCCTCTCGATGATTCTCAATTAAGCTGCCGCTGCATAAAAGACTAACCAACCTACAAGTTTCCAACTAAATATTCATAGAAGCGCTTAAAGAAAACCTTCTTTAAGCGCTTCTATTTTTTCAAAACTCTCCCAATCCTAAATCTTAATTATTCCCATCAAAGTTTTACCTTTGCGGAATGACAGACAAGATACAACTCGCACTCAAAGGTATGGCCATGGGAATCGCTGAAGTAATCCCTGGTGTTTCAGGTGGAACGATTGCCTTTATCACTGGAATTTATGAAAAGCTATTGAACTCAATCAAAGCTTTTGGCCCCAGTTTGATCGGTACTTTCAAGCAAGAAGGAATCTCTGGAGTTTGGAAGGCTATGAATGGAACCTTTCTCATTACGCTACTTTTTGGAATGGCAATGGGTGTAGTTGTCGGCGTGTTTGGAGTGACTCATTTATTAGAAAGTTATCCACCTGCGATTTGGGCTTTCTTTTTTGGATTAATCATCGCTTCAGCGATATATATCGGTAAACAAGTGGAGCAGTGGAATTGGAAAACGGTACTACTGCTCATTGTTGGTGCAGTGGTCGCTTATGGAATAACCATCGTGACGCCAGCCGAAGGATCAACAAATCTCGTCTTTGTTTTTCTATGTGGCATGGTGGCAATTTCAGCATTGATATTACCGGGAATTTCTGGGAGTTTTATTTTGTTGATGCTGGGAATGTATACCTACATCGTATCCGAAACTTTAAGAGGAGCACTCACCACTTTTGCTACAGATAAATTAATAACCATGGCTGTCTTTGCTATGGGATGTTTGACTGGGTTGATGACCATTTCTCGGGTATTGTCTTGGACATTTAAACACTATCGATCTGCAACTTTAGCGGTATTGACTGGTTTTATGATTGGTTCTTTGAATAAGATCTGGCCTTGGAGAAATCCAGTAGAATGGTTGAGAGATTCAGCAGGTGAAATAATCATGGAAGATGGAGTTCCAAAGAAAATCTTAATAGAAGAAAATGTATTACCTGCAGGATATGATGGGGGAGACCCTTTGATTCTTTGGGTGGTGATTTTAGCGATTATAGGATTTGCAGTTGTATTCTTATTAGAAAAAGTAGGTAAGAAAGAGACGTCATAGGAGTACCGGTAATACCATCAATTATTAAAGCATTATACTAAAATAGAAATGAGTGAATGAGAGAATTTATAAATGAGTAAATAACCTCCTAAATGTAAAAAACAACAACTTGAGACTTAGGGCAGGGCCAATATTCACTCATTCACTCATCCACTCATTCAAAAAGTAAAACACAAAAATAAAAGTATGACCAATAAAGTATGTAGGAACTTATTTCAGCATCACGATTCACAGCTTAAAATCTATCAATGAAGCGATTCGGACTTATCGGTTTCCCCCTTTCTCATTCTTTTTCAAAAAAGTACTTTACCAATAAGTATGAGCAAGAAGGTATTCTAGATTGTAAATACGAATTGTTTCCACTAGAAAGTATCGATCAATTTCCTGATTTACTAAAATCTCATCCCGATCTAGTAGGTTTAAACGTAACTATTCCTTACAAAGAGCAAGTTTTAAAATATCTGGATGAAGTAGATGCTGGAGCTGCTCAAATTGGAGCGGTCAATACTATAAAAATATCGAAAGGAAGATTGAAAGGTTACAATACAGATGTTTATGGATTTGAACAATCCATAAGGCAATTCGTTTTAAAAAATGGAATTGATAACATAGAAAATGCGCTCATTCTCGGAACAGGAGGAGCTTCCAAAGCCATTGAATATGTTTTAGAAAAAATGGAAATTGAGTATACCTTAGTTTCGAGAAATGTTAAAAAAGGAGTAATTTGTTACCATGATCTAAATGCTTCCGTCATAAGCAATATCCAACTCATCGTAAACACAACACCTTTGGGAATGTCACCAAATGAGCATTCTTATCCTGAATTACCATATAGTAGTTTAAATGAAAAGCATTTGCTTTTTGATTTAGTGTATAATCCCGAAAAAACCGTATTTTTGAGGAAGGGAGAAGAGCAAGGAGCCTATATTTTAAATGGCCACGAAATGCTCATTGGTCAGGCCGAAAAATCCTGGGAGATTTGGACAAATAAGAACGCTAACTGAATACGCTAAAAAGAAACCATGATTGAATACAACGATTCAAAAGCAAAGAATTCATCAAAACCTGTAGTTGATTTTTCAAATACAGAGGTTGCTTTTGCTCATAAAAATGACAAAGAGCTTAAGAAAGCTGCATGGTTGTTTTCAATGATGAACAAACGATGGTTAGTGGATACTTTATCGCCAATTGGTCTTTTTACAGTGAAAATGAAATTTCCATTTGTTTCTTCTATAGTAAAAGCGACGATCTTTGAGCAATTTGTAGGAGGAACAACCTTATTGGATAGTCAGGGCTCGATCGATATGCTTTTTAATAAAAAAGTACAATCAATCCTTGATTATGGTGCTGAAGCGAAGTCCTCAGAAAAGGATTTTAATTTTACGATGAATGAGTGTATTCGAGCCATTGATTTTGCAGCTACCAATGAGAGTGTTCCAGTTGTCAGTGCAAAGATTACTGGCTTAGCCCGTTTTGGGTTATTGGAAGATATTCAAAAAGGAGTCTCTCTAGATAAAGAAACAAGAAGAGAGTATCGGAATATTTTAAAACGAGTTGATGCGATTTGTCATGTGGCTAATGATCGAAATGTGGGTGTTTTTTTCGATGCTGAAGAATCCTGGATTCAAGATACGATTGACCACTTGGTCAATATTATGATGAAGCGTTATAATCGGAAAAGAGTAATTGTTTATAACACTTTCCAAATGTATCGCCATGATCGCTTGCAATATTTGATCGATTCATTTGATAAAGCGAATAAAGATGGATATTTATTGGGGGCAAAATTGGTAAGAGGTGCCTATATGGAAAAGGAGAGAGACCGAGCAGAAGAAATGGGGTATCCATCTCCAATCCAGATAGATAAAAAAGCAACGGATGATGCATTCAATACTGCACTTCGTTTTTGTGTAGATAATTATAAAAAAATTGGAACCTGTAACGCAACCCACAATCAAGGCAGTTGCCTACTTTTAGCGGAGCTTATCGCTCAAAAGAAAATTCCTAAAGATCATCCCCATCTTAATTTTTGTCAACTCTACGGGATGAGTGATCACATTACTTTTAATCTGGCAGACCAAGGTTATAATGTTGCTAAATATTTAGTTTATGGATCGGTAGGTGATGTAGTTCCCTATTTAATTCGAAGAGCTAAAGAGAATTCAGCAGTCTCTGGAGACATGAGTCGCGAATATGGTTTTGTGATGGAAGAAGTGAATCGAAGAAAAGAAGATTAAGGACTAATTGGGTATTTCGAAGAATCATTCTTCGGCAAGCTCAGAATGACAAGACAAAAAATCAAAATCAAAATTTGGTCACTGGAAGGCCTTTGATGTTTTCAATGAATAAAAGAGCAGAAGATTAGATTTAGCATTTTAATAAATTGAAATACTAGTCTCATTTTGATTTTGATTGAAATTGAAATTTTGATTCGTCTATCCATTTCAAATCAGTAATTAGCCTATTTAGATTCACTTTGAGCCTATATACCTTGCTAGAAAACAAGCCTAGAGCAAGTTTAACGCAGCTTTAACTAAATACTTAGATTTTTTAGTAATAATTAAGACGCAAATCTTATTATTAAGAGGGTTACCTGTTATCTAGTTAAAATTGGATAAAAACCTGTATCGCATACAGCGAATGATTTTCGAAATTCGTTTACAAAACAAAACAGAGAAAGCAAACATTCCCCGAGATGAACAAACATAGCCACCGTTTTAAAACTAATTCTTCAATAATTATGAAGAAACAAAAAACAAAAATTCTGCAAAAAATTTTATTTTTAATCAGCCTTGTATTCCTCTCTCAACCGCAATTGTTCTCGCAAGGACATCTGCAGGTTACTGTTCAGGACGGGACTACCACTACTACCTGTGACGATGTATTCGGTGATCCCGATCCACGATTTAGTGTAAGTATAAATGCAAACGCATGGGAAACTTATCCTGCTACGCCATTTTGTTTTACTGATTTTCCAAATATGCAGTATGAAGCTTTTTATACTTGCCCTTCAAATGTTCCAGCGACTATTAATTTATGTTTTAGAGTATTTGAAGATGATGGAAGTTTCTGTAATTTGAATGAGCAATGTATGGTAGAGGTTTGCAATGATTATGCAATTCCTGCACCTGGAGCAAGTTTAGATTATACCGTTCAAATCATTGATGGATTGGACTCTGATGGAACCTTGGATTTTACGATCGAACTAGACAATGGATTTGCAGGAAATGGAAATGATCTTATTTGTGATGCAATCGATTTAGGAAATTTACCAAATGACGGCCAAATAGGAGATCCTTTTTTAAGCAATTATAGTAATTACTGTGGAACCAATACCGGTGACCCTAATCCACCAACTGAAGGAGGTGTTTTTGGAAATGACATTGGAGTATGGTTTAGTTTTATGACAGGAGCCAACCCTTCAGCCTATAATTACATCAATGGAATTAGTGACCCTCAAAACCTTGGAGATGATTTTGGATTGCAAGTAGCTCTTTATGAATCCAATGATGGAACTTGTGGGGATGTTTCCTTGCTTTACTCAGCACATGATGCTTCCAGTCTTGATCAAGTATTAATAGCTCATTGTCTTCAACCAAATACCCAATATTATATTTTAGTTGATGGTGCATATCTACCTAGTCAAGGTGTAGGATTGACCGGATACTTTGGAATGCAGGTCGTTGCTATCGGAGGAATTGAAGCAGCAGCTGATATGATTTGTGGAGCAGAAGAATTGGGACAAGTTCCTTTGGGTGGATCGGTAGGGACAGCAATGAATCAAACTAATTTTTGTGGAACAAATACTGCAGATCCAAATCCAACTAATTTTGATGTTCAGAATGGGGTTTGGTTTAATTTTCAAGCTCCTGAGACTGGACACGTAACGATTGAAATGATTAGTGATGATGCGATTCCTTTTGGAATAGATCCGATTGATTTACAATTCGCACTTTATAGCTCTTCAAATAATGCCTGTAATGGGCCATTGACAGAATTAGCAAGTGTATATGACGGAAGTAGTTTAGACGAAAGTCTAGAAATTCAATGTCTGGTACCTGGAGCTAATTATTACTTGTTAATTGATGGTAGTAATTTTATGCCAGAAGAGACACATGGAATTTTTAGTGTGACCGTTTCAGATGCCGGACCAGTAGGCCCTCAATCGACAACAGTTTTAGATGAGACCGTTTGTAATGGAGGAGCATTGCAAGTCGGTGATAGTATCTATACTCAAAGTGGACCAATCGAAGAATTAGTTTTAGCAGCGAATGGATGTGATAGTTTAATTATTGGAGATGTAACTTTCCTTGATCCAATTACAACGACTATTGACACCGTGATTTGTAATGGAGAATCGGTAACTATAGGAAATTCTATATATTTTGAAACTGGGAATTACTCTGATCTTTTCGTTTCAGATTTTGTGTGTGACAGTACCGTATTTACAAATGTTACGGTTTTAGAAAATGTAGAAGCAGTTGCTTTTCAAGTTCAAGAAGCCAGCGATATTTCTGCAAGTGATGGATCAGCAACCGTAACCGTTACAGGAGGTATTGCTCCTTATACATTTGAATGGTCTACCACAGAAACAACTCAAACCATAGAAAATTTATCTCCAGGATTATATTGTGTAACAGTGACTGCAGCTAATGGATGCGAAGATGTTACCTGTATTAGTGTCTTGTATCCAGGAGCAATTTCAGTAGATGTCGGAGATGGGGAAGTAACCTGTAATGGAGATACTGATGGACAGCTATCAATTACTGTAAGTGATGGAGTTTCTCCTTTTAATTATGAGTGGGGAGTTGATTTTGGAGCTGCACAAGGAAGTGGTTTGATTTTGAATCAAGGACAAGCTGCAACGATATCTGACCTCGCTCCAGGAAGTAATTATACAATTACCGTTACTGATGCCAGTGGTTTGATTGTCGTGACATTTGGTGAAATTGTAGAGCCAATTCCAATTGTCAATAATTTAGATACAACGATTTGTTTTGGTCAAACTTTGATGGTCGGAGCAACTGAATATACTGCTTCCGGAGCCATTTTAGAATTTCTAACTTCACCAGCAGGATGTGATAGTTTAGTGACGGGAACGTTGACCATCTTAGATGAAATAAGTACGACCTTAGATTTGACAGAATGTTTTGGGACGGTGGTAACTGTCGGTAATGTAGATTATACAACGACGGGGCCTATTGATGAAACACTAACAGCAGTCAATGGTTGCGATAGTCTAGTGACTGGATTCTTGACTATACTTGACGAGGTCGCTACAGATCAAGATATCACTTTGTGTTTTGGAGAGAGTGTCATCGTTGATGATTCGATTTATAATGCAACAGGAGTTTATGTAAATGTAACCATAGCAGCAAATGGATGTGATAGTACTATTACAACGGATCTGATTGTTTTGGATGAATTAACCGTAGAAGCAAATATGGTTGCAGAAGCGACTGGTCTTGGAGATGCTGATGGAATTGCAGAAGCGGTACCAAATGGAGGCGCTGGAAATTATACTTATTTATGGTCAAATACGACAACAGGAAGTGTAGCCAATAATTTAGAAGGTGGACAAAACTATTGTGTAACTGTAACGGATGACAATGGCTGTACTACTGAAGATTGTGTATTGATTTTATTTCCTGTGGATATCCAATCTGTCTTAGTTCCTGACACTTTGGATTGTCCAGGAAATACGAATGGTCAAATTAGTTTTACCGCTTTCAATGGTCAATTTCCATACGACTATACTTGGCAAAATGCTGATAATTCATTGAATGGAAATGGGATTATTGATCAAGAAGGAGGGATTTCTATTATAAATAATTTACCGGCTGGAGTTTATACCATTGTGATTACTGATGTATGGGGGAGTGCTACTTTTACAATTGAAGTAATAGAGCCAGAACCAATTATTATTACTCAAACTTCATTAACCGATGCTTCTTGTTTCGGAACATGTGATGGAGTTTTAGAAGTTGGAATTTCGGGAGGTGCGATGCCTTTTACTTACCAATGGTCAGGAGGTGCAGGGAATACTGCTTTGGTAGAAAACCTTTGTTCAGATGATTATAGTTTGACCGTTACAGATGACAATGGTTGTACTGCAACCTTTAATTCAAGCATTGCTCAACCTGCTGAATTTATTATTGAAGCAATCGAGACAAATCCCGTTTCCTGTAATGAAGGAAATGATGGAATCGCAACCGTAACGACTAATGGAACGCCGATAAATATTATATGGAGTAACGGAGGAACAACGGATCAGATTGAAAATTTAGTAGCAGATGTTTATTCCGTAACAGTGACCAATAGTGATAACTGTACGGCTGAAACTTCGATACAAATTAGTGAACCACTCTCAGCAATTACTTCAGTGATTACAATAGAGGAGGAGATCAGTTGTAATGGAAATACAAATGCCATCATTTCTATTGTAGGAAGTGGAGGAAATAATCTTACCTATCTTTGGAGCAATGGAATGACTGAGGCTACACTTGAAAATTTAGCAGCAGGAACCTACATGGTGACGATAGAAGATGAAAACGGTTGTCAAGGATTTGATGAAATAATTATATTAGAACCTGAGTTTATTGATGCAACCGTTTCGACTGTAGAAGTCAATTGTTTTGATGGAGACAATAGTGGTTCTATACTTGTCAGTGATGTCATCGGAGGATCTGGAAGTTATGTTTATTCATTGGATGGATTTAATTATTCTCCATTTGCAGAGTTCGAAGGACTGGAAGCAGGTGAATACGAGGTCTTCATTAAAGACTCAAATGGATGCGTAGAAATGTTTCCAGTAGTTATAGGATCACCGGGAGAAGTTGAAGTTGACTTGGGGGAAGATTTTGTTTTGACCTTAGGAGAGACCTTAATACTAGATGCTACAACCACTAGCCAAAACCCAATTTTTAATTGGTCAATAGATACTTGTACGATGTGCCAAGAGGTGCAGCTGAATCCGATTGATGCAGCAACTTACTCTGTTACGGTTACAGATGAAGTGAGCGGTTGTTCAGACACGGACCAAATTACAGTGAGGATCAAAAACAATCGAGATGTATTTATTCCAAATGTTTTCTCTCCAAATTTTGATGGTAGAAACGATATTTTCATGGTTTATTCTGGTCGCTCTGTAGCAAAGATAAATTCCTTCAAAGTCTTCAACCGATGGGGAGGAATTGTTTATCAGGCTTTAGATCTTTTACCTGGCGAAGAAGTAGGTTGGGATGGAAATATAAAAGGAAAAGAAGGACCAGATGGGGTTTATGTATATCTGATTGATGTAGAATTTGTGGATGGATTCCAACGCTTGTATCGGGGTGATGTGACAGTGGTGAGGTAGCGGAAAAGACACAAAGATTAATTGTTGTTAATTGATAAGAGTAAAAAAGCCGTAGACTTTCAATCGAAAATCTACGGCTTTTATAATTAAAGAGATCTTTTTTATGATCTCTGTGAATTCTTTGCGTTCTCTGCGTCAGTCTTAATTCAACATCTCATAAATCCCCGCAATACCTTGACCACCACCAACACAAGCAGTAACCATTCCGTACTTCTGATTTCTTCTACGCATCTCGTTAAATAACTGAGTAGACAATTTTGCACCAGTACATCCAAGTGGGTGACCTAATGCGATTGCTCCACCGTTTACATTAACGATCTCCGGATCAACACCTAGCGTTTTCATAACTGCCAAGGCTTGAGTTGCAAATGCCTCGTTCAACTCTATTTGATCGATATCGTTCAATTTCAAACCAGCCTGAGCCAATGCTTTTGGCACCGCAGCACAAGGACCGATTCCCATATAAAGTGGATCAACACCAGCAACCGAACAGGAAACCATTCGAGCGATAGGAGTGAGGTTCAATTGTTTTACTAATCGTTCGCTCATCACCAAAACGAATGCTGCACCATCTGAAGTTTGAGAAGAATTACCCGCCGTTACAATTCCGCCATTTTTAAAAGCAGGACGTAATCTTGCAAGACCTTCCATAGAGGTTCCTCTTCTTACACCTTCGTCCATTGCAACGGTATGCTCTTTTTCTACTCGTTTATCATCTTTTACAAAAACCTCTTTTACAGTAACAGGGACAATCTCATCAGTGAATTTTCCGCCATCAATTGCAGCAGCAGCTTTCTCATGAGAACGTACTGCAAATGCATCCGCCTCTTCTCTGCTCACTTCGTATTTTTGTGCAACAGCTTCTGCCGTTGCTCCCATACTTGCGATATAATTTGGCGTCGAATTAGCCACCATATAACTAGGAGCTAGTTTGTAACCTGTCATCGGAATCACACTCATGTTCTCCGTTCCACCAGCGATATAACATTCGCCCATTCCTGCTTTGATTTTCGCAACAGCGATAGAGATTGTTTCCAATCCACTTGCACAATATCGGTTGACCGTCATTCCAGGAACTTCAATTCCCAATGCTCTCATAGAGATTTGTCTTCCGATTTGAAAACCTTGCTCACCCTCAGGGTTTGCACAACCAACGATCATGTCGTCGACTAATTTTGGATCGAAATTAGGAACCTGAGCGGCAAGATGTTTTACGATATCCACGGCAAGATCATCTGATCGATAATTTTTAAATCCTCCACGCTTTGCTTTTCCTACAGCACTTCGATATGCTTTTACTATATATGCGTCCATTATTTTTAATTTTAAAATTTTTAAAATAAAAGTTACCAAGATAACAAGTTTCTAAGTTAGCAATAGTCATCGCTTATTGTTCACTTGTTAATCTGTTCACTTGTCTAATTTCTAAGTGGCTTATTCGTTTGCAACATATGCTGAATTCTTTCCATTGTTTTCTTCTCTCCAGCTAAGCTTAAGAAAGCTTCTCTTTCGATATCCAGCAAGTATTGTTCAGAAACTTTTTGCGTGCCACTAAGGTCTCCACCACAAAGTACATAAGCTACTTTCTTGGCAATCTTAATGTCATGCTCAGAAGCGTAGTTACCCAAAGACAATTCATTAGCAGCAATATAACAAGCAGCTAATCCTGTTTGACCAAGAACGGTAATGTCTTTTCTTTGGATAGGTTGTGTATAGTGATTTGCTAACTCTAAAACCTTAAGCTTAGCTTCTCCAATGTTGCGTTGAGCATTAGTGACTACGCTATCTTTTGTAGCCAATAAATAATCATGATTGAAAGCTTCATAAGCTGATGTCGCAACAGTAGCCATAGCGATAGCTTTGAATTTCTCGATAAGGGTAGGAATCATTACATCACCTTGAAAAAATTTGTCAGAAGCTCTTAATGCAAATTCCTTAGTTCCACCACCACCTGGGATCAAACCAACTCCAACTTCTACTAAACCAATATAAGATTCAGCAGCACAAACTGCAGCGTCACAATGCATGATCGTTTCGCAACCTCCACCGAATACATAACCTTGAGTAGCAGCTACAACTGGAATGCTAGAATATCTACATCGCATAGTTGTTTGCTGGAATAGATTTACAGCCATATTCATCTCATCGAAATCACCTTGGAAGGCTAACATTCCAATCATCATCAAATTGGCACCTACTGTAAAATTGGTCGCATTATTTCCGATGACCAAACCTTTCCAACCATCTTCTTCAGCAATTCGAATGGATTCATTGATACCTCTAAGGATACCTTCACCCATTGCATTCATCTTGCTTGTGAATTCTAAACAAAGCACACCGTCTCCGATGTCGTGAAGAACAACTTCACTATTTTTAAATACTGGAGTTTTTTCTCTATGGTTATCTAAAATGATAAACTCTTCAGCACCAGGTACTGTGTGGTAAGATTTACTTTCTTTATCGTAATATTTTTTAACGCCGTTGTCTACTTTATAAAAAGTATCATGACCTGCAGCAAGCATTTCTTTTACCCAGTCTGCTACCGTTTCACCATGCTTTTCTGCTAATTCGATTCCCGCTTTTAAACCAACGGTATCCCAGTATTGGAATGGTCCCATTTCCCATGCGAAACCAGCACGTAATGCATCGTCGATAGAGTAGAGGTTGTTAGAGATTTCAGGAATACGATTCGAAACATAAGCGAATAAACCAGCTAATGATCTTCGGAATAATTCACCTGCATTATCTTCAGCTTTAAAAATATGCTGAATACGTTTTGGTAATTCTTCAATTGATTTTGCATCTTTCAAACTTGGAATATTTGCTCTTTTAGAAGGAGCGTATTCTAAGGTTTCTAGATTTAAAGCCAAGATGACTGGTCGGCCCTTTTCATCTCTCTCTTTTGTTTTTTCATAAAATCCTTTTTTGGATTTATTTCCGTACCATTTATTTTCGATAAGGAAATCCATGTACTTAGGATTTACAAATGTTCCTGCTTGTTCATCATCCGGACAGTTCTCGCGAATTCCTTGGATCACTTTTACAGAAGTATCATGTCCCACTAAATCTCCCAATCTGAAGGTACCCGTTTTAGGTCTTCCAATCGCAGGTCCCGTTACTGCATCTACTTCTTCAATACTCATCCCTAGCTCTGTAGTGATCTGATATATTTTAGCCATTGCATAAACACCAACTCTATTTGCAATAAATGCAGGCGTGTCTTTACAAAGCACAGTTTGTTTTCCAAGATATAAATCTCCGTAATGCATTAAGAAATCAGTTACTGACTGATCCGTTTTGGGAGTCGGAATGATTTCTAATAATCGCATATAGCGAACTGGATTAAAGAAGTGTGTCCCTGCAAAGTTTTTTGCAAAGTCTTCACTTCGACCTTCCATCATCATATGAATTGGAATTCCAGAAGTATTAGAAGTAACTAAAGATCCTTCTTTTCGAAATTTATCTACTTTTTCAAAAACTTGCTTTTTGATATCTAATCTTTCAATCACGACCTCGATCACCCAATCACAATCACTGATTTTTTCGAAATCATCATCGAAGTTTCCAGTTTGAATTCGATTCGCAAACTTTTTATCATAAAGCGGAGCGAATTTAGATTTGATGGCATTTTTCAATGCGCCATTTACAATGCTATTTCTTACGATTGGATTACTCTTGTCCTCTTCTTTAATATCGAAAGGAACGATATCGAGTAAAAGAACTTCTACTCCGATATTTGCAAAATGGCAGGCAATACCTGATCCCATTAGACCTGAACCAAGAACTGCAACTTTTTTGATCTTTCGGCTATGGGCATCTGCTGCTTTTCCTGAATGATCGGTTTTGTTAGAAACTAGGGTTTTCTCCATTGTTATATAATTTTAGAATATTGACGGATCAATGTAAATATCTATAATTCCGTCTATTTACTTAAAAATGCTTTTTTATGATGAAATGTTTTAGAAACAACTAAATATTCAGCGAATATTCGCTAAAGTGACAAATATACTGAAAAAAAACCTTTGATGAATCTCGAAATAATTAAACTAGGATAATAAAGTGATGGAAAATAGGCTTTTTAAAAGGAATACTCCATATATGATAAGTATCGCTAATTTAAGAAACGTTGATGTAAATATAAAGGTTACTCTAAGTTTCTGAGAGTTTGGAAATCGATTTTTGAAAAAATGTTATGATTTGGAGAAGTTTAGAAAAAAATTGACCTGCCAAATTCAATACGATTCATCTAAGCATCAAAGTAATATCCTCGGTCAGGTGAGGTTTTTAGATAAGTAGGAGATTGGATATTTGGTTCAATTTTATTTCTAAGGCGATTGATATAAGAATTGACGATATACTCATATTCTTTGAGGTCAAATCCCCAAATCGTTTTATACAACTCGCTTCGAGAATATTTTTTGCCAGGATTAGAAGTAAACAAAAAAAGTAAATCAAACTCTTTAATGCTCAATTGCAATGCTTCATCATTTAAAAAAACTTCTTTACAATCCGGTTTTATAAGTAGGTCACCAAAGATTAATGGAGGATGATTTTCATTGCAAGTTTCTTTTATGGAGTTTGAAAATTCGCCATCAGAAAGTAGGGTATTGGTTTGATTTATAAATTCCATGATCCGGAATGGTTTCGTCATGTATGCGTCAGCGCCATATTCAAGACCAATGATTTTATCATATTTTTCAGCTTTGGCACTTAACATCATAATAGGTGTGAAGTTTCCAGCTTTTCGAAGATCTCGACAGATTTCAGTTCCAACTTTACCAGGCAACATAATGTCTAATATGATCAAATCAAATTCTTGGGTACTAGCAATTTCAAATCCTTCGGTTCCATTTAAACAAGTAATTAATTTGGAATTTAAGTCTTCCAAATGGATTTTTAATAATCCTACGATATCCTCATCATCTTCGACTAACAAAATTCGTTTGCCTTTTGCAGATGGGGCTTTCCCATATAAATCTTTTGTATTAAAATTATTCAGCGAACTCATTATTTCTGTATTAAAATATTTTCTAGCAATTTCTGTTTAAACAACCTTCATAATATCCTTCTTTTTTCGATAGAAACAAAAATGACCATAATTAGCATTTAAAACCTCACAAAACTATAACATTCCTAACCTTTGTGTCGTAACAGATACCTTTAATGCCTTATAAATCGAGCCTTATACTTTCTGATTATGCTTATGTATTCAAATAATTAGGAAAAAACTATAAAATTCTCTTTGCAATTGATAATTTGGGGACTTTATAATCGTTCATTAACCATTATTCTTGTAATCAAACAAAACTAAAAGACTAAATCATGTTAGATAACTTCATTTTATTATTCCAAGATACTTCAGATGCTACTGAAAAAAGCCAAAGCCTTTTTGATATTATCTACGGTGATGGAGGGATAGGAGCAATTCTTGGATTTACAGTAATTGCTATTCTTTTTGTTTTAGCAATCCTTGCTATTTACATTTTTGTAGAAAGAATGTTGACGATTCAAAAAGCGGCAAGAATTGATGATAGCTTTATGAATAATATCCGCGCAAATGTTGCTGCTGGTAATATTGCCGGTGCAAAAGCACTTTGCCAAACGACAGATTCTCCAGTCGCAAGAATGGTGGAGAAAGGAATTATGAGAATTGGTAAGCCGCTTCGTGATATTGATACAGCGATTGAGAATGTCGGTAACCTTGAGATTTTCAAATTAGAAAAAAACTTATCAAGATTAGCAAGTATTGCTGGTGCGGCTCCGATGATTGGTTTCTTTGGAACAGTAACTGGGATGATCTTGGCTTTCTACAAAATGTCAGAAGCAGGAAATGTAGGACCTAAAGAACTTGCTGGTGGTATTTATGTGGCTTTGATCACCACTGCGATTGGATTAGCGATCGGTATCTTTGCATTTATTGGTTATAACCTTTTAGTAGCAAATGTCGAAAAGGTAATTTTCAAAATGGAAAGAACGACTGTAGAGTTTATGGACCTTTTACAAGAACCAGCGGCCTAAATCAGAGGTGAAGGGTGAGAAGTGAGGGGTGAAAAGCTTACTCACTCCTCACTATTCGCTCCTCAATAAATGTATAGAACATGGGTTTTAAAAAAAGAAATAAAGTAAATGCAGAATTTAGTATGTCCTCATTGACGGACATCATCTTTCTGTTATTGATCTTTTTTATGTTGACAGCGACCTTTGTGAGAGTTGATAATGTTGACTTGCCTGAAGCAAATACGCAATCAGTAGCCGCCTTAGAAACAACTGTTACGATCATGAAGGACGGAACGTTTCTCATGAATGGTAAGAAGGTTCCTTTGGGGAGTTTAAAAAAGATTATCCAATTAGAAATCATGAAGTCTGATAATCCTGAAACGGCAAAAATTGGTGTTGCTGCAGAAAAAGGAACATCTGTCAATACAGTGATGAAGGTGTTAAAGATTGCAAAGGATTTGAGACGAGATGCCATTATTTTAACCAAACCAACAGAGAGCTAGGAGATTCACTCCTCACCTCTAACCACTAAATAACTGTTAAGTCATGGGTTTAAAAAAACGATCAAAAGTAAGTGCTGAATTTAGTATGTCGTCATTGACGGATATTATCTTCTTGTTGCTGATCTTTTTTATGCTTACTTCGACTCTGGTTTCTCCTCACTCATTGAATATGAAATTGCCAGGTGCGGGAAATCCAGGAACCAGTGATTCTAATCCTCCAGAGATAGAAATCAGTCGTTCGGGTAATTATAAATTGAATGGAAGAACAGTAAAAGAACCAGTAAAAGATAATCTAGTTCGTCTTTTGAGAGAAGAAGACCGAAAGAATGGCAGTAAAAAACTAGATGTTATTGTATCACCAGAGAGAAATACCGCAATTGAGCATTTAGTTCTTGTTTTAGATATATTTTCAAAATTAGGGATTGAACCAATCGTTGCTGTTGGGGAATAATTTTTGCTGTTTTTCGTTAATAAAAAGCAAAGATTTTAGAATTGATTAAACCTTTAGTGTTTATTTCATTCTAAAAGCAAACAAAATCTTAGATTATGGCTACTTATTCATTAGGAACCGAGAAGAAATTCGAAATTACCGCAAAAACAGTTGCTACTGCTTTCGGTATCGCTTTTCTATTATTGTTTTTCTGGAATCTGTTGACTTATCAGGATCCAAAACCACCAGAATCAGGTATTTTAGTGAGTTTTGGTCAACCTAATATTGGTCAAGGAGAGGAAGTTTCTGCGCCACCACCTCCAGCACCTGCTGAAGAAGAAGTAGAAGAAACACCTGCAGAACCTGAAGTTTCTGAGCCAGAACCTGTTGAGGTCAAACCTGAGCCTGTTGTTGAAAAACCAGATCCAACTCCTCCTCCAAAAACGCCAACGGTTAAGGAAGATGTAGTAAAAGATGAACGTTCTAAGGCAATTGCTTTGAAAAAGAAGCAGGAATTGGAAAAGAAGAGAGAGCAAGAACGTCAAAAAAGAGCTGAAGAATTAGAAGCTAAACGTAAAAAAGATGCGGAAGCTGCTAAAAAGGCTAAAGCTGAAGCAGATAGAAAAGCTAAAGCAAAAGCGGAAGCAGATCGTAAAGCGGCAGCGGCAGCTGCGAAGCAAGCAGAAGCTGATAAATTAAAAGGAGAAATCGGAGGTTTGTTTGGTCAAACTGGAGATGGAAAAGGGAATACAGGAACTTCTGGAAATCAAGGAGATCCAAATGGAGATCCAAATGCTAATAATCTAGAAGGTATCAGTACGGGATCAGGAATGGTTGGTGGTGGATTGGGTAATAGAGGAGGAGCAGGACCAAAGATTACCGATAAGTCTCAAGCAACTGGTAAGATTGTAGTGAAAGTTTGTGTTGATGGAAATGGACGAGTATTGACTGCAAAGTTTACACAGAGTGGTTCTACTAGTTCAGATGCAAGGTTGAAGCAAATTGCGATTGCGAATGCAAAGAGATGGAAGTTTAAAAGTGGTGAATTGGATAAGCAATGTGGAACGATTACTTATGACTTTAAGGTGAAGTAATATTCCTGAAAATAAATTATTAAAAGACCAAATCCGGTAATCGGGTTTGGTCTTTTTTGTATTGGGAAACATCGAAGTTTATTGTAGCGTTTAAACCCTTGATCTTTCTGACGGTCTAAAAACTAACAAACTCCAAAAATTATGACTACTTACACATTAGAAACAAAGAAGAAATTTGAAATCACTGCTCGGTCAATTGCGATTGCATTTGGTGTCGCTTTTCTAGTATTGTTTTTTTGGAATATGCTGAATTATCAGGATCCAAAACCTGCTGAGTCTGGCATTTTTGTCATTATCAACAACAATGATTCTAGCCAAGAAGAGATAGCTCCACTTTCACAAGAGAAAGAAAAGGAAATGCCTGTGAAGCAAGAAGAGATAAAAAAGGAACCAGTAAAAACTCAGAAAGTGATTGTTAAAAAAGAAGTAATCAAGGATGATCACTCTAAAACTATATCAATTGCTGAAAAAGATTTAGATCAAAAAGAAAATAAAGAAACGACTGACAATAAATTTGAAGAGGATGCGACTAAACAAACTGAAGCTGATGATCTCAAAAATGGAATTAAAGATGCTTTAGCAAGTGGAAATGATAATTCAGAAACTCCAAATAATAAAGATGAGAATCCTGATTCAGGTAAATTGAAAGATCTTTCTAATGGCTCAGGTTTGATCGGTGGAGGACTTGCTAATCGAGCTGGCTCTGGACCAAAAGTCAATGATAGATCTCAAGAAACAGGAGTAGTAGTCATCAAGGTTTGTGTAGACAATAAAGGAAGTGTGATCAGTGCTAAGTTTACTCAATTTGGTTCTACTTCAACAAATATTGAATTGAAGAAGATAGCTGAGAAAAATGCGAAAAAATGGAAATTTAAAGAGGGCGGGATTGATAAGCAATGTGGAACAATCACATATGATTTTAAAGTGAAGTAAGATTTCTAAACTTATATTCTTAAAAGACCAAATCTGGAATTCAGGTTTGGTCTTTTTATGTCTTGGAATGTATTTGTATTTATTTTTACTCAGGCGAAATTTTCTTTTTAATTAAACCTTGTTGTAAAAATTGCACCTGAAAACATAAAAATCAAAAGAAGAATTGCGAAATTGCAGATTCTAAACCTTTAGAATGGCAAATATCAATCAAGAATACAAATCCTCTTTGGATTTTCTATATACTCAGCTTCCAATGTTTCAACGCATTGGTAATGCTGCTTTTAAAAAAGACCTGACGAACATTCGAAAGCTATGCAAAGCTTTAGGGAATCCTCAGAGAAGTTTTAAAACAATTCACATTGCAGGAACCAATGGCAAAGGATCGACTGGCCATTTGCTCAGTAGTGTTTTGCAATCAGCAGGTTATAAAACAGCTTTGTATACTTCACCTCATTACAAAGATTTTCGAGAACGAATCAAGATCAATGGAGCCTTGGCGAGCAAAAGCTTCGTCGTTGATTTTGTAGAAAATAACAAAGCACTTTTTGAAACGATCCGGCCTTCCTTTTTTGAAATTACCGTTGCGATGGCTTTTGATTACTTTAGAAAAGAGCAAGTAGATGTTGCGATCATAGAAACTGGATTAGGAGGTCGATTGGATAGTACAAATATTATAAAACCAGAATTGAGTATCATCACCAATATTAGTTTTGATCATCAGCAGTTTTTAGGGAATACTTTGAAAAGTATCGCCAAAGAAAAGGGTGGCATTATCAAAAAAGGAATTCCAGTAATCATCGGTGAAGAGCAAAAGGAAGTCAAGGAAGTTTTTAAATCGATTGCAAAAAAAAGAAATGCACCAATCTCTTTTGCAAACAGATCATATAAAGTAGTCTTTAAAAAATCAGATCTTCATCATTCCTATTATGAGGTGCTGAAAAATGGGAAACCAATTTTTAAAAATCTAAAAGTAAACCTGCACGGAGATTTTCAGCATAAAAATATAGCAACGGTTTTAAAAGCTATTGATAAACTTCCGGAATTCAATATCCCCGAAAAGGCAATCAAAAGTGGTTTTAAAAACCTGAAAGAACTCAGTTATTATATTGGTCGTTGGCAACAACTTTCGGAAAAGCCACTCGTGATTTGCGATAGTGCTCATAATGAAGCTGGTTTGAATATGATCAAAAAAGCTTTGGCTAAGATTTCTAAAGATCAATTGCATTTTGTCTACGGAACGGTGAATGATAAGGATCTAACAAAGGTTTTAAAATTGCTTCCACGATCGGCAATCTACTATTTTGCAAAGGCAGATATTCCAAGAGGCCTTGATGCAAATGAATTGCAACAGCAAGCGAATACACTTGGCTTGAAAGGCAAAGCCTATGCTTCTGTGCCTAAGGCTTTGAAGGCTGCTAAGCGAGCTGCAGGTGTAGATGACCTCGTTTTTATTGGCGGTAGTATTTTTGTGGTGGCGGAGGTGGTTTAGTGTGATATATATTTTACCTTTGCAGGCGATATGACGAGAAAACAAATCCTTCATTATAGTCTTTGGACCATTCTAATCCTCGGAATGGTATCGGAATTAGCTTTACAAACCTTTTGGCAAAATAAGTTTGGGATGTACAAGAGTCCTGTTATCTGGATGATTTCAGGGATGACGGTATGTTTTGCAGCCTTTTTGTTGGTCGGATTTAAAAAGCCTGGTGTGGAACTGAGCAAGGATTTACCAAAGAAGTGGAAGTATGGACTGGTGACTGGATTGTTTCTTTTGGGAGCTTTTTGGTGTGGGAATTTTATGTCGGGTATTTTCGAACAGTTTCCAATTGATGCGAAACTTTCGGATATCATCCCTTCTTTGGAACTTTATGTCAAGCGATTATTAGCTGGAGAAGTGGTTTACAGGCCATTGCCTTTTGAAGGTTATAGTGTTGATCCAACCTATTATCCACTGCTTTGGGCGCCGTATATTTTCTCTGAACTTGCCAATATTGACTATCGTTGGACTGCTTATGGGGTCTTTCTGATTGCGATTTTCTTATATCAAATGAAATTGGTCAAGCAAGATATTTCGATCGTAGAATTGATTCTGAAAATGGCGATCCCATTTGTTTGGGTTTATTTATTTACGCAGTTTGCCAGAGGGACCTTTGGAATGGCGGTAGAATTATTACCGGTAGGTTTTTATCTGTTGCTGACGCTTAGCGTATTTAATAGAAACCTTTGGTTGATGGCTTTAGGTATTTTAATCTGTCTGCTTTCGCGATATGCTTTTACATTCTGGTTGCCAGTTTATCTATTGATTTATTGGATTGAATATGGTTTTAAAAATGTATTCAAAGTCTCACTTTATGTTCTTATTGGAGTGATTGGATTATACATTATTCCATTTTTATCGAAAGACTGGACCATCATTTCAAAAGGCTTGGCTTATTATAAAAAGACAGCAGTCGGCCAATGGGAAACTCAACCTTGGCAAGAACCTGGAGCAGCTCCTCACCATTTGTCGCAAGGTTTGAGTCTGGCGATGTATTTCTATTCTTATGAAAAATATACCGTTGATGATCGCTTAACGATGAATCGAAAAGTTCATATCGTAGCGTGTGGAATCACTGCACTTTTGATCTTGTTGGGGTATTTTTATTTTAGAAGGAAAGGATTGAATACTAAGCTTTATTTGCTAATCGCTTTAAAGCTCTATCTCATCATATTTTATGGCTTCTTCTATGTGCCATTTTCCTATCTGTTTCAGTTGCCTTTGTTCTTGTCGATTCCGCTATTGTATAATATTCGATTTAGGCAGAAAAGTATTGCTTAGAATCAGGGAGCTCATTCGTTTTAGACTGAATATTTTTAGTTTTAAGTTTGTTCTAAGCTAAGGGGAACCGGCATTCGGTATTCGGGCTCTTCTAATGCCGAATACCGAATGCCGGTTTTGCTCTGATGAATATTAAATGCTTAGAAATTATGGTTAATAGGGGCAAGCCTGATTCACTAGGATTTAAATTTCCTGCTTGGTTTTGGTCGATGCGTGATTAAGTATTTAAAAAGAGCAACTAAAGAAACCAAGGTCCAAGTACCTTCCAATAAGACGAATGGGTAATATTCCATCAATAAAGAAGCTAAGCAAGCTAGGATTGCTCCGAACAAATTCAGCAAAATATATTTGATATTGTTAGGATCAAGCCTTCCATTTAAATTGAGGAAGTAAGCGATTAGGATCATTGAAACACCAACAAAACCTAGTAGATCAATCTTGTTCATATGTGATCTTTATTTTATAATAATAACTTTCCCTTCTTTTACCAGTTCTCCGTCTTTCAATCTATAAAAAAGAACGCCTTCAGCAAGCCCTTGAGTCAATATGCTTTGACTAAAAAACTGCCCTGGAGAAGATGGCCAATTGATCTGGCTAATTAACTTTCCAGAGGCATCAAAAAGTTCTAATTTTACTTGATCACTTGTTGCTTGTTTCAAATCAATATAAAGTAAATCACTAGTTGGATTTGGATAAATATTAAATTCAGGTATTGGAGGAAAGGCGATTTTAACAGTATTTGAATATTCAAAAACGCCATCCGAACGAAGTGCTTTTATCCGATAAAAATTATCACCTAAAATCGGGGCTACATCTGTGAAAGCATAATTTCCATTTCCAGTAGATGGAAGAGTGGCCATCGTTTCAAAATAAGGACTTCGTTGAATTTCATATTGCTGTACTTCATCTTCAAAAGTGATGTCCCAGTCTAATTCAATGGTTTGTTCAGTTGCTTCTCCTTTTAAGTTTTCTAAACTGAAAAAATCAGGCCCACAGTAAGGATAGACAAGACTTTCTCTTTTAGTTTTCAAGCCAGCTCCATCGGTCACAATTAACTGAATTCTAAACCAATATTCAGAGTCATCTTCACAACCTACCGGAGTGATGACCGTACTAGGGTTAACTTCAAAAGAAGAAGCCTCTGGATGACTGTGAGTATTATGATGAACAAAAGTTTGCCATTCATAACTGAGTTCGTCACCTGTGTGTTCAAGGTCGTAAACCTCGGCTTCTAAACGATAAAGCGAGTTGCCACTCATCGCATAAAAGCTACTATCTTTGGGGTTGATAATTTCAACTTCAGGAGGTGTATTGTTCAATGAAATAACCAAACTTGAAGTACTAGACAATCCAAGGCTATCTGTTACAGTAAGGGTCACATTGAATGGGGTAGCGGTATTATCAGTAGTCGTAAATTCATGAAGAGGATCCGTTTCTGTACTTTGCGTTCCATCACCAAAATCCCAATGATAAGTAATCGGTAAACCAAATGGATCATAAGATTCACTGGCATCGAAATTTACAGTTAATGGACTTGGACCATAAATGGTATCTGATTTTGCAATTGCAATCGGTGGAGGATTACCACCATAGCAAATCTTGTGAATCGAACCTCCATTATCAAAGCTTATAAAATATAAACAACCATCCGTTGGATGTTCAATCAATTGGATGATTTCTTTTGCTTCATCATGAAAAGGTTCAATCTTTTGAAGTTCCATATTTTCATCAAAATGCAAAACCTTAATCCAACCACTATAGTCCGCATGGAAGTACAAGCCTTTGTAATATTCTGGAAAGTTATCGCCATGATAAAAGGCCCCAGCTACGCTAGAATTTCCATCGAAAATTTCCGATTCAACAGTAGATGCAGGATCGGTAATATCTAAAGCACTAAGCTTACCATCGGCATTATAAGAAGGAATGTAAGTTTTACTTGGTAGGTTATATTCATTGTGCCCCCAAGTTACAACGGGGACGGTTTCCATTCGAGGGTTTGCTGATTCGGGAATCGGAATATTAGCATTACAAGGATTTGGAAAATACACTTGACCATCGATCCGAGCTTCACCAAACAAGTCTTTAAAACTGAAATATTCTTGTTGACAAGAATTTCCATCATACAATGGATTAGCTGCTAATTTATTTGCAGGATGTTCGCCATTCCAAATTCCCCAATAGGGGATTAGGCCTTCTTTGAAAGGCCAGCCAAAATTTAGTCCTCCTTGTTCAGCAATATTTAATTCTTCCCATTGAGATGCTCCAACATCGCCAATAAAGAGCGTCCCTGGATCTGCATCACCTGGAATTAAACTCCCAGTATTCTCTTGCAAAATCATTCTAAAAGGATTTCTAAAGCCATAAACCCAGGTTCTAGACCAAGGAGAGCGAGGAGCATTATCATCATAAAATGGGTTTGAAGGAATTCCATCTCCTGTTTCAGGGTCAATACGTAAAACCTTGCCACTCAGGCTCCCAAGGTATTGTGATTTAAGTGATCCTACATCTTCATCTTCGCTGATGATTCCATCTAGCAAGGCCTGCGGTGCATAAGAACTAAAAGCGTCTCCTCCAATATCTGGTCCGCCATTAGAATTACCATCTCCACAAGAAACCAGAAGCGTTCCATCCTCTCCAAAAACCAAACTTCCAACGCCATGAGATTCATGATATAAAGGAATTCCATTTGATATATTATCTCCAATTAAAATCTTGCGACTATTTTCTAAAGTAGTTTGAAAATTAGTTGCCGGATCAGCAGTATAACGAGTCAATCTACCAATCGAAGCAACATGACTAATGGTAGAATCAGCAACATATTCAGGGGTACCATAGTGAAGTAGGTAGTGGCGATTTACAGCATAAAGCAAATAGAAATGACCATTATTTAAAAAGTCAGGATCTAAAGCAAAGCCTAAGAGCCCATGATCCCGCCAGTTGCCTACCTCTTCGTGAATGTCCAATAAAGGTTCCTCTATTTTCTCACCATTGATATCTACGATGAAGATCTTTCCTGCTTTTTCCCAAACAAATATTCTCCCCGTTTCATCGAATTCCATACCCATTGGCATCGTCCAGTTTGTACTGACCACTTGGTCGGAGAAATCTTCCGGGAGTTGGGCTTGAAGCGAATGAAAGGACATTATAAAAAAGAAGGAAAATATATACTTCATGTTGTTGTCTTTTGTTCAAATATGCCAATTAGGGCTTAAAAATATTATTGTTGTTAAATATTTCTAAGCTAAAGAAAAACGGTATTTGACATTTGGTTTTCGGGCTCTCTTAATGCCGAATACCTAATACTGTTTGCTCAGATTAAATCATGATGGTTTAGCTAAAATAAGAATTTAAATTGATTGAATAACTGGATTTTTTGAATTGCCTTAAGGTAGTTTTACAAACTTACCAGTTAAAGAACGATCTCCATTTTTTAAACGATAAGTATAAATTCCTGCTGCTAAATTTTCAATATTTATTTCAAAAATAGCAGTTTCAGGATGGCTTTCTAAAACCTTGGCTCCTTTTGTGTCAAAAATCTCAAGATTCATCGGTTCATTGACTTTTGCTACTTCGAAAGTAATCAAGGTAGAGGATGGATTAGGGTATAAAATGATCTCCGGTTTTGGAGGGAAGAGTATTCTAATTTCAGGACTGAAATCAAAAGCTCCATCTTGGCGAATTATTTTCAAACGATAGTTATTAAATCCAAGAACAGGAGAAGGATCAACAAATGTATAATTGACACTTCCTGCAGGGATATTGCCAAGAGTTTGAATGCCGTCTTGTGCCGTTATTCTTTGAAGGAGATAAGCCGTAAGCTCTGACTCTTGTTCTGCTTCCCATTCTAAAATGATCTGTTGATCTTCCGTAAAGCCTTCCCATCTTCTAAGTCTGAAAAAGGGATCACCACAATAAGGAAACAGATCACCTGTATCTCTTCCGATCAAACCCGCTGCATCTGTTACTTCTAATTGCACCTGATACCAATATCCTTCTCCATTGCAGCCAATAGGTTCGATGATGGTAGAAGTAGTTGCTTGATTTACAGATTCTTCTGCGTGTTCGTGAATGTTATGCTTTAGGAAGGTGGTCCAGGAATAGTTTAACTGACTTTGGTCATGTTCATCATCAATAACGGTTGCAGCTAATGGCAAAATGCTATATCCATTAACAGAATAAAAATCTCCATTTTCAAAACTAGTTATCTCAACCTGAGGCGGTGTATTATTTACGGAGATAATAAATTGTGTGGAGTCACTGGCTCCCAAACTATCAGTCACCGTCAAAGTTACCTCGAATGGAGTAGGAGCAGCATCAACCGTTTCGAAAGTAAAATTAGTCGTTGGAAGACTGGCTGTATTTCCGTTTCCAAAATCCCAAAGGTATTCCAAAGTAGTCCCTTCTGGGTCAAAAGAATTACTAGCATTGAAGTTTACCAGCAATGGGCTACTCCCATATTGGACATCATATTCTGCAATGGCTTTGGGCGGATTATTACCACCAAAAGAAATTCGTTGTACTCGGCTATGAAAGTCCACATAATAGATGCAGTCATCTTTCGGATTTAGCGCCATATCCAAGACGTAAGAGCTGTTCCCATGAAAAGCAGCTGTGGCTTCGAGATTATAATTATCGTCAAAATCCATGGTTCTAATCCAGAACGAATAATCAGCATGGAAATACTTCCCTTGATATTCAGGTGGAAAATTTTCCCCTTGATAAAACAAACCAGCAACACTCGTATAACCACTGAATGGTTCACTTTGAACTGGAGAAGAAGGACTCGAAAGATTCATCGTGTCGACCATGCCATCTGAATTATAAAAAGGCATATAGGCTCTTGATGGTTTATTACTGAGCTTATTTGCGTATTGGATTTTAGGAGGTGTATGGATATAAGTCAATGCAGGATTAATGACTAATTCTGGATCACATGGATTTGAAAAAGTATTAGATTGATCTTGCAATGGTTGTTGGATAAGTTCTTGATAATCAAAGAATTCTTTAGTACAATTATTGTCATCAAATAATGGGTTTGGCGCTTCTTTATTTTCAAGATTATTTTGCCAAAATGCACCTTTTTTAAAAATACCTTCATATAATGGAAAGCCAAAATTCATCCCCGCTTGATCACAAACACTTAATTCTTCCCATTTCGAACCACCTACATCTCCGATGAAAAGTATCCCCGGTTGCCCATCATTTATGTTATGACTTCCAGTATTAGGTTTGATTGTAAATCGAAATGGATTTCTTAGTCCAATCGCATAAACCCGAGACTTCGGAGCTCTTGGATTTTGAGCATCAAAATAAGGATTACTACTTAAGCCATCTCCTGTCTCCGGGTCGAGTCGGAGTATTTTGCCATTCAGCACGTCAATCATTTGAGATCTGAAAGAACCGATATTTTCTTCAGGTCTTAGGATTCCATCATCGAGTGCTTGCTGAAAATAAGTACCTGGATCACTGCCATAATCTATGGCTAAAAAACTAGCTGATTCTCCAACTGAAGCAAGCAAAGATCCATCCGTTCCAAAGACCAATGAACCAACTCCATGAGAAGCGATAAGAATAGGAATTCCAGTTTCTTTGGTTTCTCCTAATAGAATTTTTCGAGAGCCATTTATGGTGGAGGTAAACCCTGTATTTACATCAGCTTGATATCTGGTAATTCTACCAATAGTCGCTTGATTGGAAATGGTGGAATCTGCCTCATACTCTGGCGTTCCATGATAAAATAGATGATGTCGGTCAACTACATAAAGCAGATAGAAATATCCATTTTCTAAAAAGTCAGGATCAATTGCAAAACCTAGACAACCATGATCTCCCCAAGCTCCGACTTCTTCTGAAATATCGATGAGTGGTTCTGGTAGTTTGTTGCCAGTACTGTCAATTAGATGTACAACTCCATTGCGTTCCCAAACGTAAGCTGTTCCATTTTTATCGAATCGAATCCCTACTGGGCGATAGATTTCGTTGGTGATGGTGGTTTCGCTAAAGTCATCGATTAGTTGGGCTTTCAAGTCATTTTGAAAACTGAAAAGGAGGATGATGAAGAGAAACTTTTTGATCATTTTAGAAAAGTGATTTTAGCAGGATTCAAATATTGAATATTCTTTACCTATAATTCATTTTTACAACACTACCTTCGAAGGTAGAGATTCCATTTTTAATTCTATAATAATAAACACCATTCGCAAGATCTTTGATCGAGATAGGTAATTCGATACCATCTTGAATATCGTCCATCCATGTGAAAGTGTAGACTAGTTTTCCACTGGCATCAAATAAATTGAAGTCAATTTGTCCATTACTGGTCATGACTGCAATATTCAAAATCCCGTCTGTAGGATTTGGATAAACAGTGAAATCCTGTGGTCCTGGATATTCCAAAGAGATCTTATTGGAATAATCATAAACGCCATCTTCTTTGACTGCTTTTATTCGATAACGATTAGGACCCCAATTAGGCATTCGGTCATCATAAGTATAGGTGCCTAGATTCTGATTTGTGACTATTCCAATGGTGGTGAAATCTGTATTGTTGAGACTTCTTTGGATTTCATATTCTTTGATATCCTGTTCATCTGTTGTGGTCCAAGTTAAATGGACAAGGTCTTCCAAAGGCATTCCTGTTAAAGTAATGGCTTCGCCGAAAGGTATTCCACAATTTGGAAAAACTTCAACGATATCTTTGCTAGAAAGCCCAGCTGGATCTGTAACGGTCAATTCAATTCGATACCAGTACGTTTCATCGGTACAACCGACAGGTTCGAGTAATGCGAAACCCTCT
>CAKZTD010000064.1 GCA_937921595.1 uncultured Saprospiraceae bacterium | reverse complement strand
TAACTTAGTTTATATTTATAAAACGACATTAAAAAACCCAATAAGCTAGAAATGAAGACAAATAAATATCAACTATTTTTTAAAGCCATATTGCTCATCTTTTTTATTACGAGTTGTACAAAAGATAATTCGATAAGTTCTTGCAAACTCATTAAATTTATCAATACCGGAAACGGACAAACGCATCGTTCATATAGCTACGATAGTCAAAATAATTTAAGCCAAATAATTATTGGAGACAATTTCAAAACCTATGATTTTGAATATCTCAATGGTCAGGTTAACAAAGTGATAACCTCATTTACCCTTCAAACTGATTCTTGTCTTGTAGATGTGTATTTGTATGATAGTACTAATAAATTAATAAAAATCGATCATCAATATTCGAATAATTCAAATTGTTCTGATCCTGAAACTGTAGGAACTACAGAATATTTTTACACCAATGAATCATTAGACAGCACTGTTCTTATTGCGAGTACTGGACAAAATGTACTGGAGTATGATAAAGTCTTATCAGTTTATGATGAGAATGAAAACGTTCTTAAAATAGAGCGTTTCATTCAGGATGAATTATACTATACAACAACTTATGCTTACGACGACTCTATAAATCTTTTGTACGGATATTTACAAAATGGAAAAAATAATGCAACAATAGAAGACAATGTTATTCCTTCCATGCAATTAGGTATTACTTTTTCATATCGGTATGAAGACTTGAACGAATTAAATGTCCCCACAAAAATGTTTGAAAGAAATTCTAGTGATATTTATTCTGAAAAAGAATATGAATACAAATTACAATGTGATTGATAATTTATGTGAATCAGGATTTAAAATACAATTAAATTTTATCTGCTATATACAAAAAACCGTTATTAGGCCTTAGGTATTCAGACTCTCCGGATACCGAATACCTAATGTCGTTATACTCATTTAAATTAAGCTCATATAACTAACCTTGATAACATTCAAAATTGATTCGCATAATTTGCTTCTGTTATTCAAACTACCTCACCTGTTATTTAGCTGTTAAACGATTCCAAAAAGAAGGTTTCATCTTTGATTTTTCATAGATTAGTGCTTAATTTAAAATTTATAGAAATCATAGATAAACTAGCAGTCAATGAAAAATATTATAACAACCTTCTTACTCCTCTCCTATTCCGTTTTATTATTCGGCCAAGAAAACAAACATTTATATTTTTTAGAAACAGATACTTCTTGGCGACAAGAATTATTCATTTTTCCCATCAATTTTGCAAAAGAAATTAATTACACGGGAGAAGAAGATGCAAGGTTTCCAGTTGGTTGGGAGGATCAAAAAAGCCCTAATTTTTGGTCTTATGTTTTTGCTTGGAATATTAACCATAGTGAACCAATTACGGAAAATGAATTACAAAGCGATTTGAAAAAGTATTTTGACGGCCTCATGAGATGGGATCAAACCAGTGTTCAGATTAATAAAAAAGAGGACGATAAAAATACAACAAGGTACTCCGGCGCTGTAAAAACCAAAGATAATTTTTTCACAAAAGAACCAATGACATTAAATGTTCAAATAGAGCAAATATATTGTGAAGAGAAAAAGAAATATGTCATATTTTTCAAGTTTTCACCAAAAGAATTTGGACATGATGTTTGGAAAAAACTAGAGGAACCTAAACTACCTGCTTCCATAGCTGCCTGTGAAGAAACCAAAATTAAAAAAATTCATGATCTCGTAAATGCCTGTTATGAATATGGTCAATTCAATGGCTCAATCTTAGTTGCAGAAAAAGGAAAAGTCATTTACAAAGAAGGTTTTGGGCAAGCCAATAAGGAATGGGACATTCCAAATAAAGCGGATACAAAACACCGTCTTGCTTCCATATCCAAGCAATTTACAGCAATGGTAATCGTACAACTCGCTGCAGAAAACAAACTAAAATTAGACGTTCCAATCACGACCTATCTACCAGATTATCCAAAAACGACTGGAGACAAAATCACCATTCATAATCTATTGACGCACACTTCCGGGATTCCAAACTACACCTCATTCCCCAACTATAGAGACTTGATGAATAAAGCTACAACGCCTATGGAAATAGTAAATTTATTTAAGGATTCAGAACTTGAATTTACTCCAGGTGAAAAATTCGCCTACAGTAATTCAGCTTATGTTTTACTTGGGGTCATCATCGAAAAGCTTACGGGAAAAACTTATGAGCAAGCATTAAAAGATCAGATTTTCACACCCTTAAAAATGGAAAACACTGGCTATGACAGCAATAGTGCCATCCTAAAAAACAGAGCTTCAGGATATAATAAAGTTGCAAACAAATTCGAAAACGCAAACTATATTCACATGACGACGCCTTACGCTGCGGGAGCCTTATATTCAACAGTTGAAGATCTTTATCTTTGGGACCAAGCCCTATATACAGAAACCTTGTTGCCCAAAAAGTACATAAATTTATTATTTAAAAAACACACTCCAGCTTGGGGACAACACTATGGTTATGGTTGGGAAATTGGCAACATGCCTATTGGAAATACGAAAAACCAATCTCAAACAATTAGTCATAGTGGTAGTATAAATGGTTTCAACACCAAGATCACTCGTTTCACAGAAGATCAGTCCTTAGTGGTCTTATTAAACAACACAGGTGGCGGCCCTCTCTTCGATATGACTGCCGCAATCAATGGTATCCTTCATGGTACAACATACACTTTTCCTCAAAGATCACTGGCCTACACCCTACTTGATGCGATAGAAAAAGACGGTATTACTCCTGCTCTTTTATTGTATAAAAAACTTAAAGATGCTGGCGAACATAGCCTCAATGAGCGTGAGATGAATTTATCAGGTTATCAATTATTACAAGCTGGAAAAACAAAAGAAGCTGCCTCCGTTTTCAAACTTAACGTCGAAGCATTCCCAAATTCATTTAATACTTATGACAGTTATGGTGAGGCATTGATGTTACTGGGGAACAAAAATCAGGCTATTGAAAATTATAAAAAATCAGTCCAATTAAATCCTGATAATGAAAACGGAATTAAAATACTACAAGACTTAGGAATAGATGTAAAATCGCTGATTGTAAAAATTCCAATCGAACATTTAAAATTATTGGCTGGAGAATATAAAGCGGTCGATCAAAACAGGGAATGGACCATAGTCATGGAAGAAGTAGATGGGGACTTATTTGGAAACGACAGTGGCTATCGCTACAAACTAACTCCAGTTGGAGATGATAAATTTATTAACTCCGATGATGGAGCAACGATAAATTTTGACACCAAAGATAAAAACTCGATTAACTTTGTGCTTTTTGGAAAAGTGACTTTTAAGAAAGTAAAATAATTGAACAAGACTAGCCCCTTTGTTAAAACATGAGTTCTAAATTAAAAGGCAGCTCCAGTCTAAATTACTGTACGTCCTTGAGTACTATTTTAAAAATGAGCGAATGAGTAAATTCATAAATAAATGAATACCCTACTAAATGATGATGAAGTAAGATGAGGACTTTGAGTTTCTCTAATATTCACTCATTCGTTCATTTACTCATTCAAAAAAGAAAAATTGAGGAAACACAAAGAATTGAAGTTTTACCAGAAAAACACATTGTAACTTAGTTCTAGTATTAGAATATTCAGCAAGTATTTCTTTTCAATAAACGATATTCACCTTCTTTTTTAAATTCCCTGATTGATATACCCGAATATTTTTTAAAAGTTTTAGAAAGATGACTTACATCTGTAAAGCTTAACTCGTTTGCTATTTCAGTAAGGGTATAATCAGAATTTAACAACCGAATTTCAACCAATTTAAGCTTAGCTCTGATGATGTATTCTCTCAAAGGCATATTCACCTTTTTTCTAAAATACTCACTCAGATAAGTTGGCGACAATAAAAAAGTCTTTGCCAACTGATTCACTTTTAACAAGTCTGGACTAGCAATGTGTTCATTAATATAACTGAGTAATTTAGTAATACGATCATCCTTTTCTGTTGACTTAGCTATTTCAAATATTTTACTTTGCTTAATGTTGCGTAGCAATAATTCAAGAATACTTGTCATCAAACTTTTTATTAATGAAGCCGAACCAATTCCATAATTGCGATTCTCTTTAGCTATCAAATCAATCAAGGTTTCAATATGTTGTCGGTCTAACTCACTATGAATGATGTCACCCGGTAGTTGATTATAATTTGACAAAATATAGGCAGCTTCCTTGAACCATTCAAAATGATTGACAGAACCCGAGCCACTACCTTGAAAAAAACTAGACGTAAATTTTAAAAATACAAATCTAGTCGACTCTTCAATCTGAAACGAGTGACATTTTAATGGAGGCAAAAGAAAGAGACTTCCAGTTTCATAGTCGTGATGATTGTAATTTATACATTGCGTTCCTTTCCCTTTTTTTATCAATACTAGTTCAAAAAAGTTATTTTTCACCGGTCGTTGTCGCCATTGTTCTAATTCTATTTCTTGTATTTCAAAAGGCTTAAAAGCTTCTATAACTTGCATATTCCTTTGGTTTTAGAACAAAATAAAGCTAAAAAGGGCAAAAATCATATTATTTCACACCACAAACCTTCAAATATACCAAACGATCCTTTTTTTATACTATAAAAAAACAAAATCAGAGGCCCATCTTTGTAGTATTAATTATTAGACTAAATTATTTTTTAAACTAAAAGTAAAAAACATGAAAGCCATTGGATTTAAAAAATCTCTACCGATTTCGGATGAAAATAGTTTTATCGCATTTGAAACGGAAAAGCCAAGCCCAACGGGTTTCGATCTTTTGATAAAAGTAGCAGCTATCTCTATCAATCCCGTCGATTTTAAAATAAGAGAAAATGCTGCAAAGGATGAAGTGCTTGATACGCCTAAAATAATTGGTTGGGATGCAGTAGGAACAGTAGAGGCTGTTGGAGAGAAGTCTACCAGATTTAAAGTCGGAGACGAAGTTTTTTACGCGGGTGATATTACTCGAGACGGCTCCAATGCAGAATTTCAATTGGTAGATGAACGCATCGTTGGACATAAACCAAAAAATCTAAGTATAGCCGAAGCAGCAGCAATTCCATTGACTGGATTGACAGCTTATGAATCACTTTTTGATCGCATTCGAGTAAATCCAGAAAAGGATAAAGGAAAAACAGTTTTGATTTTGGCAGGTGCTGGCGGTGTCGGTTCTATGGCAATTCAATTAGCAAAAAAAGTAGCTAATCTTACGGTCATCGCTACTGCATCACGAGAAGCATCTCAAGATTGGTGTAAAGAATTGGGGGCAGATTTTGTGGTCAATCATTATCACTTAGAAGATGAATTAAAAAAAATAGGTCATCCTCAAGTAGACTATATATTAGATTTTGTAGATATTAATAGCTATTGGGATATTATCGTCGATATCATCAAACCTCAAGGTCATATTCTAACGATCTCGGATAGTGGAGAATCCTTGAACATGAAAAAACTTAAAGGCAAAAGTGTCTCTTTTTCTTGGGAATTAATGTTTACCCGATCGATGCACAACACGTCTGACATTGCAAGACAGCATGAGATTTTAAATCACTTATCTGAATTACTTGACGCTGGTACCATCAAGTCAACTTTAACTACAACATTGAATGGTTTCACAATAAATAATTTAAAAGAAGCTCATAAAATCCAAGAGACTGGAAAAGCTATTGGCAAAACGGTCATTACATTTTAATTCAGAATTGGTTTGAAAAATAGTAGCCCAAAATAATTCCCTTGGCCAATTTTCATTTTCCTATTCATCCTATCAGTTTCATTAATCTGAATTGGTAGGATGATTCAGCAATTTCCTCCAATCGGATTCCTGGTTTTGATTCCCATTTTGATTTTGATTTTGATTTATTTGTTAGAATTTGGTATTTTACATGAAAATAAAAATCATGGCAAATTTCAAACTCAACATCAACGGCAAAAAACAAGATGTAAACGTTGACCCCAGTACACCGATTCTTTGGGTATTGCGAGATTCCCTACAGCTTGTTGGCACTAAATACGGCTGCGGTATCGCCCAATGCGGAGCCTGCACCGTTCATATCAATGGCGCTGCAATGCGTTCCTGTCAGCTTCCTGTTTCAGCTGTCGGAGACAAAAAGATAACCACCATTGAAGGTTTATCCGAAAACGGAACCCATGCACTTCAGAAAGCTTGGATAGAACACGATGTTCCGCAATGCGGTTATTGCCAGGCAGGTCAAATCATGAGCGCTTCCGCTTTATTAAAAGACAATCCGAATCCAAGTGACGCAGATATTGATGCAGCAATGCATGGTAACATTTGTCGATGCGGTACTTACACTCGTATCAAAGCAGCCATTAAAACGGCATCAAAAATCGGATAACTTAACCTTTAATAAATATTAAATTACTGTGCATTTTTGAATACAAATTTTAGAATGAGCGAATTGATGAATCAGTGAGTGAATAAGCTCCTAGATGTAAAAGAATCAAGCTAAGAATTTAAAGTTCCCACAACATCCACTCATTCATTCATTTTCTCTTTTAAAGAGCATTGGGTAAAACGCTAAAATTAAAAATTCAATCATAAAAATGTATAGCGAATAAAATAAATATATCATGTCTAAAATAAAAACATCTTTTGGTAGACGTTCTTTTTTAAAATCCTCTGCAGTCGCAGGAGGTGGAATGATGCTAGGCTTTAGTTGGTTAGCATCTTGTCAATCTAAAACAGAAGAAGAAGTCATGGCCATGCCTAAGGAATGGTTTGAAATTAATTCTTATTTAAAAATTGGAGACAATGGAATCGTAACCATCTTAAGTCCCAACCCTGAATTTGGACAAAACGTTCGAACGTCTATGCCAATGTTGATTGCTGAGGAGTTAGATGTAGATTGGAAAAACGTGATCGTTGAGCAAGCCAATTACCATCCAGAAAATTATGGTTTTCAATTTACAGGAGGTAGCCGAGGAATCATGTCTAGATGGGAACCATTGAGAATGACGGGAGCTTCCGCAAGACACATGCTTAGAGAAGCAGCAGCAAAAGCATGGCAAGTTCCATTAGACGAAATCACAACCGATGCAGGAGTTTTATATCATAAAGTCAGTAACAAATCCGCTGGTTATGGAGAGATGGCTTCGGCAGCAGCTGAGATCCCTGTTCCAGAAGAAGTAAAACTTAAAGAGGTAAAAGATTTTAAGATCATTGGCAAATCTCATAAAAATGTAGATGCCAAAAGTATCGTTACCGGAGAACCAATGTTCGGGGTAGATTTTCAAAAAGAAGGTATGTTGATTGCCATGATTGAGCATCCACCAGCTTTTGGAATGACCTTAAAATCTATCGATGATACCGAAGCGAAAGCAATGCCGGGCATCAAAGATGTGGTGAGTGTAAAAAGTTATAAAGACGGTTTTGAAAAAGGAGGATTTGACACCAATGCCTTTTCTGAAATAGTTGCCATAGTCGGAAATTCTACTTGGGAAGTGATGCAAGCCAAAAAGAAATTAAAAATAGAATGGCAACTTATTGAAGCATATAGCGAAACCGTTGTTGGATTTAGAGGAGATAAAAAAACAGTAAATATTCCTGCAGGTTTAGAATCTACTACAAGTCATCAAATACAAATGGAAGCCCTAGCCGCTAAACCAGGAAAAGTGGTTCGTAAAGATGGCAATCCTGACAAGGCCTTTAAAGATGCTGCAAAAATTATTGAAAGAACTTACTCTGCTCCATTCCTCGCTCACAATTGCATGGAGCCGATGAATGCATTTGCGCATGTTCAAGGAGACAAGGTTCATGTCGCAGCACCGCTGCAAATTCCAGCTTTGATTATTCCAACTATTGCCTCTAGTCTTGACATTCCAGTTGAAAACATTCAGATGGATCTCACACGAATGGGAGGAGGATTTGGTCGACGTGCTTATGCTCATTATATTGTCGAAGCGGCCTTGATTTCCAAACAAGTAAACGCACCAATAAAACTGATCTACACACGTGAAGACGACATGACCAATGGTATCTATCGTCCAACCTATCAAGCAACTTACCGAGCTGCATTGGATAAGAACAATAATCTAACAGCATTGCACATTAAAGCAGGTGGTGTTCCAGAAAGTCCTTTGTTTGCCAATCGTTTTCCTGCTGGAGCCTTAGATAATTATTTGGCTGAAGAGTGGTCAATTGATTCTAATATTACCATCGGTGCATTCCGAGCACCACGATCTAATTTTATGGCTGGAGCTGAACAATCTTTCTTAGATGAAATCGCAGAAGCTGCGGGTAAAGATCCTATTCAATTTCGTTTAGATTTATTACAACGTGCTGCGGAAAATCCTGTCGGAGAAAAGAACGATTATGATGCGGAACGCTATGCTGGCGTTTTGAAATTGGTCAGAGAGAAATCGAATTGGGATCAAACACCATCTAATGTTTCGCGTGGCGTTTCAGCTTATTTTTGCCATAGCACTTATGCTGCACATATTTTAGATTTGACTTTGGAAGAAGGAAAACCAGTCGTACAGAAAGTATGTTGCGCCATAGATTGTGGAATTGTTGTGAATCCCGATGCTGCTAAAAACATGGCAGAAGGTGCAATTACCGATGGTATTGGAAACGCATTATACGGTGAACTCACCTTCAAAGATGGTGCTCCAGAAAAGAAGAATTTTGACACTTATCGAATGATCAGAATGGGAGAAGCACCTAAAGAAATTGAAGTGCATTTTGTTCAAAATGAAATCAATCCAACGGGTATGGGCGAACCACCGTTTCCTCCAATTTTCGGAGCCTTATCAAATGCTATTTATAAGGCTTCAGGCAAAAGACATTATCAGCAACCTTTCCTCGGTACGAAGAAAGTAATCGGGTAAACGTTCTAAAAATAGCTCACGTATTCTTTCCTTTCGTCAGGCACAATGATCCAAAGACCGATCATTGAGCCTGATGTTTGAGAGAAAGAACAGTCAATCAAATCTAGCTCTTCTTCTAGCTAAAAACTCACCATAAACAAAACCTGTTAGACAGAATCCAATTTCAACATTAACACCTGTTTTATAATGACTTAGGATGAATCAAAAAGACCTAAATGCAAAAATCCAATATTGTAAAAGTATTCTATCTCTGTTTAATAATATTAATTTGAGCGTTTTATTCCTCAGATAAAAAAGTGATATTTAAAGTTGAACCATTTGAGCCAAATCCTTTAAATAGATCGAAGCATTTTTCATCGAATCATCAAGATCATTTGCTCGATCGAAAACAGAAAGTATCTTTTTAGCTCCCAGAATATTTTCTTCATGCTCAGATAATTCATTTTTACCAACGAACAACAAAAGTGGCTTATCATATTTTTTGCAAAGCTGCGCAACACCACCAACTACTTTTCCTTGCAAAGATTGGCTATCCAGTCTCCCCTCTCCACTTATTATCAAATCCGCTTTTTGAATTTGTAATTCGAGCTTAGTTATTTCTGCAAAACTTTTAAACCCACTTTTTATTTCAGCATTAAAAATAGAAACCAAGGACGCAGCAATACCTCCCGCTGCTCCACTTCCCGGTAGATCCGCCACCTCAATGTCAGAATATTTAAAAAGTTTTTCGCTAAAATGTTTTAATCCATTATCAAGTAATTCAACCATTTTTTCATCAGCACCTTTCTGTGGAGCATAGACTTGAGCTGCACCGTCTGTTCCGAATAGCGTATTATTTACATCACAAAGCAAAGTGAATTTTATCTTTTCAAAATCAAAAACAAATTGATTAACAATAGAATCTACCTTTGATAAATTTTCACCACATG
This sequence comes from uncultured Saprospiraceae bacterium, assembly GCA_937921595.1. Taxonomy (GTDB): domain Bacteria; phylum Bacteroidota; class Bacteroidia; order Chitinophagales; family Saprospiraceae; genus JAHDHW01. Next base: position 16,246 of record CAKZTD010000064.1, on the reverse strand, counting down.
GTAACAATTTTGATTTATTTTCATTATAAAAACCAATACCAAGAGCTGAGGCAATTCCCATTCCACCATCATGTGTTGCGGAGCCTCCAAGGAATAAGTAGATCTCAATAAAACCTTTAGAGATCGCATCAGCAATCATCATTCCTGTCCCAAGTGTTGAAGTTTTTAATGGATTACGTTCTTGGTGATTAAGTAAAACCAAACCGCTGGCTTTTGCTATTTCAATAAATGCAGTTTTGGAATTAGAATAATAAAAGGTATTAATCGGCCGCCCCAAGGGATCTATCGTCTCTATTATTTGTTGCTTTAAATCCAAGTGTTCGCCAATGACTTCAAGGGACCCATCGCCTCCATCCGCCATAGCATGTAAATATATTTCATCTTTTTGCAAACCCGCAGAAATTGCTTGACAAACTTCCATAGCCGAAAGAGAACCTTTAAATTTATCAGGAGCAATTAATATTTTCATCTGTCTAAAATCTTACAATTATACCGAGTGATTTGATCTGCAATATAAGTCTATTAAAACAAAAAATAAATTTGATATTTTTATGTAACTTATCATTTTTTTAACAAACAGAAAATAGTTCAATAGATGACTGAACATTATGTAACCTGGTGGAATGTAGAAAATTTATTCGATACTAAAACATCACCGAGACGTCCGAAATGGCTTGTAAAAACGTTAGCTAGAGAATTAGAAACATGGAACAGTAAATTATTAAGAAAAAAACTGACCAATCTCAGCAATATCATGACGAAGGTAAATGATGGAAAAGGATCAGATATTTTTGGTCTTTGCGAAATCGAAAACTTATTCGTTCTTGATCGATTAGCCGATAAACTTAACCGAGCAATTCCGGAAAGAGATTATCAAGTAATCCATCACAATACTGATGATAAAAGAGGTATTGACATCGGAGTTATTTATGATGCTAAAAAGTATAAGATAAAACAACTCGACGGAAAGAACAAAATCTTTACTTATAGAATTACAAAACGATCTCCAACTAGAGATATTCTCCAAGTAGAACTTGTTACTAAAGATGGAAACGACTTAATCCTTTTATTGAATCATTGGTACTCCCGACTATCCGGTAAATTTGAATCTGAACCTTACCGAATCATATCTGCCGAAACCTTAAGTTATTGGGTTATGCGGATTCAAGAAATCCTAGGTAATGATGTCCCAATATTAGTGATGGGAGATTTTAATGATGAACCTTTCGATCGATCGATGACACAATACGCTCTTTCTACTAACAATGCAGCAAGAGTCAAATCCGGTAGAAATCCATACTTGTATAATTTGATGTGGGAACTTGCTGGATCTAGAATGGGAACTCATGTCTATGGTTCGGAGTCAAGTATTCTAGATCAGTTTTTGGTTTCAAAGGGATTATTACAAAATGATGGAAAAATCAAATTGGATGGGACCGCAAAAATTGAATTATTTGACGAGATGGTAAAGGGGAAATACAACACACCGATTCGTTTTAAAAACTCGGACAACAGTTATAATCTTGATGGATATAGTGATCATCTTCCTATTTCTGTAAAACTTATTGAGGAATAGATTAAGTGACGGAACAAAATTATTGGTAAGTTATTTTGACATTCTGAAAATTTCATAAATAATTGACTAAAAGGAGATTGTGTTGAAAATTTTGGAATGTCTGATTTTTTTTTGTAAAAATGGAGTAGAAATTTTAAACTTACATTGCTCTTTTGAATACCAATTTAGAAATGAGTGAATTCATAAATGAATGAATAACCTACTAAATGTAAGAGGAACAAACTTAGGATTTAAAGCATTCACTATTTTGTTCATTCACTCATTTGCACAAGGAAAATTAAAATCAAAATTCCACTAGAAGAGTGGATATCAAATAAGAAACTCACTTCCCTTTATACTCCTTAGAAATTGAAGTCTTTGTTTTTTCAACCTCCATTTTTCCAGAACGATTTGAAATAACAAACTCCACATCATATGGAATACAACTAGGTTCTAATACAAACTCAATCAAGCCTGCAACCTCGAAATCATTTTTTGATAGACGTTGTACTTTCTGTTTGTAAGTCGTATTGACTCTAACAAACTTTACCTTTTCTTTTATGATAGGATCCATTTCTTCAACTGAAGATGGAATTTCTAAAAGCGTTTTATCTGAAAGAAAGTTTTTATTTTCATCAATTGAAATTTCAAAATGACCATAGATATCGTCATTAGAAAAAGGTGAGATGACATAACTTCCTTTTTCTAATTGAATCGTAACTCCAAAGTTATATTGATCATCATCTATTTTATCAATTACCAAATCGATACCAAATGGCGCTTCAATTTGTTTTGATACTTCGTCTTTAACAATTACCTCTGATTTATTAGATTGGTAAAAAGCAGTAAGGCTACCAATGCTTAAGAGCAAGAAGAAAAACATCAAATATTTATTCATTATTGTATTTTTAAATTTCTAAAACCTTCGATATAAAAACAATATTACGATTTATCTAAAATAGGGTCAACTAAAACGAGTTAATTAATGTTAATCCAAAAATTATTAGAAAGTCTTTTTAATTCTTTACGCAACGACACCCCAACATCCAATTCAATTTATCATCAGCAAATCTATTAACTCCTTCGAGTGGCCCACCTAAAAAACGAACCCAAGCTTTATTACCATCCATCGCAGTCCAATATCCTGCACTTCCTCCAAGACCATCAAAATAGCTCTCCTCTGATTCTGTTTCAGCAGTGAAATAAAACCCCGCAGGCAATCCATTAAATCCCGAACTGTTCGTTCCATTTTCATCTTTAGGCCAACCAATTTCAGATTTCATCTTAGTCCCATGTGTCCCTCGCCAAAATGTTTTAGCAATTTCATCAATCTTCATCCCTAAAGCCATCTCCATCTTATTCCATTCTAGATCAGAAGGCAAATGCCATCCATCAGGACAAACACTCTGCGCAAGCGTCCCATCATACACACGTCCATATTCCTTGGAAGGGTAATCCGGATTAGCTTTAGAACCAAGTGCATTATATCGTAAATTTTCCGCCATCCAGATCTGCTCACCGATAGTGACAATAGCATAAATTTCTCCATCTCGGGAATCAGTCAATAGATTCGGTTCTCTTATTTCAACCTCTTTGGAAACAATAGAAGATGATTCCAAATCTATAGTCTCAGCTTTCTTATCCGCTACACCCTTGGTCTGAGAAGAACTACAGCCAATAATGAAAAATACAAAACCGCTAACTAAAAAAATAATTGGAAATGAGGTTTTCATAATTTCTAAAATGAATTTTAATTTGACAAATTTAGTAATTCTTATCCATGGATGTAGTTTATAGCAACACTTTACCCCATATTTTTGATCACCTTCTAAATATTACTAACTTTGAGCAATTAAACACAAATATTCAATCAAATCAATATCATGGAAACACCTAAAGACGATTCAAACTTAAACAAAGATCAAAAACCTGTTGAAAAAAATATAGAAGGAGAATCAGAAGGTATCCTGGATTCTATATCTGATAAGAAAGACGAATTAGTCAATTCTATCAAAGAAACCAAAGATGAGCTTTCTGAATCCATTCAGGAGAAAAAAGAAGGTATTTCCAAATCTTTTGACAGTGGTGTCAAAAAGACCAAAAGCTTTTTCAAGAAATTAATGTTAGGAAGCATCGTCTTACTTTTAGTCTCCTTTGTCTTATTTTTAGTTTACGCCAACTGGACTTACAGCGAAGGAACAAGAGCAGGTAATCTCATCAAAATTTCAAAAAAAGGATATGTATTCAAAACCTATGAAGGGCAGCTAAAATTAGGTGGCATTGATCTGGCAAATCCGGATGAGGGCCTCAGTGACAGTTGGAGTTTCTCTGTAAAAAACAAGGAAGTATTTGAAGAATTAGAAAGACTTCAAGGCCAAAAGGTAGTTCTAAAATACAAGCAAATAAATCGATCAATGCCTTGGCAAGGAGATACTGATTATTTTATTTATGCCATCCAGAAGTGATATTATCAATAAAATTTACGAGAAAACGACACAACTATGATCATTGATTTTTTAATCAATTTAGAAGGTACAGATAAGATGTCCATATATCCGGAGATCAAATTTTTAGATAACAATACACTTAGTCAAATAGCTATTATATCCAAAAAGGTTCATGACTCTTATTCGGAAATCAAAACGATTCAGATCAAAATTCAAGAAGATCACAAAGAAGAATTAACACTCGAAAATACTTCTGCTTTTTTTGAAAATTTGAATAAACTAGGACTTGTTGACAGCTTGGAAATTGAATTTGATTTTTACGAAGATTTAGAAGAAAAAGAAAAACTTGTTTTACTAAAAATTCAAAACAAGAGAATCCGTAAAACAAGTGACGAAGACTTTTTAAATTTAATCGAACAAAATCGTTTGATAAGATCTGAGCCAGAGTTTTTTTATGATCCAAGGTCTTATGTAGAACTTCTAAATAAATTGAGCTTTTTAATTTCAAAAGAAGGATTTCTCAGTCAAGTAGATAGCGAGCGAATCGGTGAGAACATCATTGTATACTTTTCTATTGGAAAAAGAAATCATAAAATTGAATTCAAGCAAATCGATAAAGAATTGAATCGCGAAGTGATCATCAGATTGGATGAACTTTTAAAAAGAGTACATGAGGTCAATAAGGAAATCATAGAAGTCTTTCCTGCCAAAAAAGAAAACACCGACTACTGGCTTTTCTTTTCTTATCTCGATTTAGAGGTCATTAAAAAATTGAAGCAAACAACTCACGCATAATCCAAAACTCCACGAATCCATGTCAATCAATAAGACCGAATTCAAAGATATCATCAAATACTATGACGATACTAGATTTGATTATAAAGTCGCTTGGGACAACTCTCCTACTCCAGCGGTTCACTTTGGTTTCTATGATGAAAACTCCAGCAATCATAAGGATGCATTGATGAATACCAATCGTGTTTTAGCTGAGCGTATCAATATTCAAGCAGGAGAAAAAGTCTTGGATGCAGGTTGTGGAAAAGGTGGTTCTAGTTTTTGGTTAGCGATCAACAAACAAGCAGAAGCAGTTGGTATCACTCCGGTCCAAAGCCAAATTGATGATTGTAAGGCACAAGCTAAAGTTTTGGATTTAGAGAAGCAGACCTCTTTTGTTCTTGCAGATTATTGCAACACCCCTTTTGAAGACGAAAGCTTTGATGTGGTTTGGGCTTGCGAAAGTCTTTGCCATGCGAAAGATAAATCCATGTTTTATAAAGAAGCTCACCGAGTTTTAAAACCTGGCGGTCGCCTGATAATTGCGGAATACCTTCGAAGCAATAGACCTTTAAATCCCAAAGGAGAAAAGTTGATTATGTCTTGGCTCAACCGTTGGGCAATTGATGATATCGATACTGAAACAGAACACCTTAATCATGGAAAAAGTGCAGGTTTTCAAAGAGTAGAAATACAAGATGTTACAAAAAACATGAAGGTATCCTTACGGAATTTATATAATAACTCTAGAAAATGGCTTTGGTTCAGCAAGTTACTTCAATATACTTGGATACGTTCAAAAGTTCAACATGCTAATATGTATGCATCGATCAAACAATATGAAGCCTTGGAAGATAAGCTATGGTATTATGCTTTTATTTCTGCGAGGAAGGAATGATATCTTTGTCTTTTGGAATATTGAATTCGAAAGTGGTGCCTTTCCATTCGTTATCGGTCACTAGAATGGTTCCACCATACAGGTTAATTGTTTTTTTACAAATGGCTAAACCCATACCTATTCCTTCGTAGTTCACTTTGTCTAATTGCTTAAACAAAGCAAATATTTTTTTGCGATAATCTTCTTTAATACCTATTCCATTATCAGATATTTTAAAAAAGTAATTTTCCAGATCTTCGTTGACTTCAATTAGTATTTTTAAATCCCTATCCGTCTGTGCAAACTTAATACTATTCTCTATCATTCTCTCAAGAAGCGTTTTAAGATGATGCATATTTACTTTCACCATCGTGATAGAATCAGTACTTAATTTCAATTCCGCATTCCTGGCAACAAGTTCCAATGCATACTTTTTATGAACCTTACTAATCATAGTCGGAATATTACAGATCGATCTTATATTTTTTACTTCTTCAACTTTAATAAATTTTAGTAACTCATCAAACATTCGATGTAATTGCTTGGAATTATCCAATACAAAATCCAAATAATATTTGTTTTGCTCATCAACTTTATCGCTATAGTTTTTAGAAAAGAGTCCAATAAAATTTGAAATATTTGAAAGTGGTGTTTTTAAATCATGGGCAACAATGTATGCAAATTGTTCTAGTTGATCTTTTTGCATTTTCATTTCTCGATTCTGATGCTCCAAAGCAAGAATCTCCATTTCTTTATTTTCCAAAACCTTTGCAACATTTACCGCTCTAGTTTTAGATTCTCGATCTACTCTATTATCAATAAGTTTTTTACTATAATTTAAAGCAGCTTTATAATCTTCTTTCTGCTCACATAATTTTATCATCTTATGCAACCAGTTTTCCTTATCACTGTGCAAACCATTTTCCGTGCAAAACTGAATGGCTTTTTCAAACAATGCTGTAAAGGAATCTATATTATTATTTTTTAAAAATAAAGACCCTTCAATAAGAGCTGATTCTGACCAACAACTTTGCAATTTGAATTGGTTAGATTTTTCATAAACTTTTTCAACAAGTTCTTTTACCTTTTCTATTTCTTTTTCCTTCAAATATATTTTCGCCAAGCCAATTAGACTGTAACAATGGATATAATTTACTACTTGTTGATCACTAGTAATATCGCTTGCTTTTTCAGCCATCTCTACACCTAAGTCAAAAGATTTAATCGCCTCTTCAACCTTTCCTTCTTGACTATACATCGTCCCAAAGTTCTCATATAAAAAGCTCAATGTTAGATAATCTTCTTTTTTATAGCCGAGGTCTAAGCCTTTTTCTAAATAAAAATTAGCCTTCTCATATTCCTCAAGCATCACATATTGGCAACCAATATTGTTATGCAATGCAACAATAATTTCAGGGTTATTAAAACTTAATCCTTTTTGAAAATAATCTAATGCAACCGCATGATCATTGAAGTAATCAGAGTACAAACTTCCATACTCCCGATAAACTCCTGATAATTTAATTTTGTCTTTAGGAAAACGTTGATTGAGGATTCGGTATGCTTTATTCAATTGTTCCATGCTCGAAAAAGCCTCTCCTTGAAGTCGAAAAGTTCTTCCTAAAAACATATGAATACAAAACTCTAGTTCGAAGTCATTGTTCTTCCTCGCAGCTTTATATGCTTCTTGAGCCATCTCAACAGCTCGATCGATTGAAATGACTTTAATTTTTTTAGCCTCCTCGAAAAGTTCTAGAGGGCTTAAAATTGTGGTTTGATCTCTTTTCATAATTTATTATAAGCAATTACCAATTCTCAATTGGTAAAAACACATTATAAAATAATTGCAATTATCATTCCGATATCCATAAAACCCGTATGTTACTTGTTAGAAACATTGACCTTTAACTTAAAAGTACTTGGTCTTAAGTCCTCTCAAATACTCCTTCATCCTGACGAGATTTTCTTGTCTCAATAACTCAACAAAAAAAAATGCAGCTCTAATGAGATCATTCAAAAATTGCAGAATTCAATAAATTTACTTAAGTTACTAAAAGCTCAAAATTCATTAAAAGTAGAAGTTCATATTCAATACTACCTCTTAAAAGCTTATTCAAGCTAGTAAACTAAATTAAATGAAACAGATAGGATTAATTATTATAATGGTTTCAGTTTTGTTAATGAATGGTTTTTCACAAGATCAAGATTATGAAAAACTGATACAAGGCGTTGATGAAGTTCAAAAGTTATTTGATGAAATAAAATTGGATTCAGCCATTACAAAGTTAGATTCTTTAATCGTGAAGTTTCCAAATTCTCCAACCTTGTTTTTAATGAAAGGTGATGCCATTGCAAACTTTAGTCAGCTATTTTCCACAGACTCCTTGACTTATCAAAATGCCATGCATAATTATGATCTTGCTTTAGGTCTGAGCGAATCTTATTTTGAGGCTCATCTCGCCAGAGGCAAACTAAACTATACGCACCATTATATTTATGAAGCCCTTAATGATATATCCAGTGCCATCAAGTTTAGTGAGACAGAATTCCAACGTTATAGAGCAATATCCGATCGGGCAATCATTTTTATTTTTATAAAAGAATATGACAAAGCAATTATAGATTTTAAAGACATGCTTAAAATCGAACCAGAGTCAGTTGCTGCTTATGCCAATTTAGCTTTTTTATACATCTCGAAAAAAGAATACAAAAAAGCAGAAGACTTATGTTTAAAAGCAATCGAACTCGATCCTGATGACATCCTTTTTAGAAACAATCTTGGCTTAATCTATTTAGAAACGGAAAGGTATCAAGAAGCAGAGGATATTATTACTAAGTTCTTTTCAGAAGACCCAAGAATGAAGCCGATCATGCTTAATAATCGAGGATTTGCAAGACTAAAACTAGGAAAAATTGAACAAGCCAAAAAAGATATTCATGATTCTATTTCTCTCTATCCTGACAATGCGTATGCTTTTAGAAATAAAGCTTTATTAGAAATTGAACAAAATGAGATGGTCAATGCTTGTAAAAGTTTAGAACATGCCTTAGCATTAAACTTTACTCAGCTTTATGGTGAGGAAGTCGAAGAGTTGATAAGAGTTCATTGCAATTAGCTTCAATAAAAAAAGCCGACTATAAATAGTCGGCTAAATAACATAATCCTAAAAACATTGTTTCGAGATAATCTCGCACTAAATTTCTTTGTTTCTTAAGTCTAAGAAACAATAACTAATCTGGTTGGTGTTAATTCCTATTCCTGTTGTTGATTTATCAGAAGCAATTCTATACTTCAAAAAAAGTTGGTTTTCGTTCGGTCTCTTCTTTTCTAAAAAATGATCAGGGGTTGTGGTATTTCGTTTTGTCTGGTTTAAATCAGACTAGGGGTTTTGTTGGTTTTTCGTTTTAAATAAAGTTGGCTTTCGCTAAGTCTTTTCTTAAATGTGGGAGGAGTTGATCTTCGTTTTAAAAATGAGCGGAGGTTTTAGTTGATTTTCGTTTAAAATAAAGTTGGCTTTTGTTAAGTCTTTTCTTAAATGTGGGGGGAGTTGGTTTTCGTTTTAAAAATGAACGGAGGTTTCTCGTTTTCGCTTTGAAAATACGGTTCTCGTATAAATTAAAAATAAAATGGGGAATAAGTTAGTCTAAAAAATGGGGAAAGCTTTGGGAAAATGAGGGGGAAATTATTTAATTTTGACTGTCACATTTATCTAAAAAATATTTTAATGCAGTTTTTGTATTTCGTTTGATAGATAGTGACATCAATAATTATACTTCAACAAGTCCAATTACTATGCCACCAGCCTGATTTCATTACCAAAATTGAAGATACTTGTGAAAAATACCCTAAAGGGGGTAGAGAAATAAAACTATTTTCAAAATTTCTCCTATATTCTTTATTTATATTATAAATATTTATTGTATGATTGCACCGAAAAGTAAAGATTAGTCATATAGTATACGTTTTAAGTACCATAAACATGGTATATCTTCCTATATAATGAATTCGTACTTTTGTTATGAATTCAAACCCTCCCAAAATTTTAAGCCGATTCAACTTACTGGCAGCTCTTTGAGCTAAGATCATTACTCCCACAACCAATTATTTTATCCTCCCATAATCGATTGGGGTTTCTAAAGGAATTCCCCCCTTTATGTCACTAGTTCTATTGAACTAGGTCTGACAATCTGTGACTACTTCGCTATTGAGCAATCAATAGGTCCCTCCTATCAGTACACAGTTATTCCGAAATATAAACGACAGTATCGAATCGACTTACAATTTTAAATTTTCAATTTTTACAAAACAAAAATGTAATGAACACCAAATTTTATTTAACAATCTTAATGATTGCCTCCCTTTGCATGCCTACATATGCAGGTGGTGATCTTGAAAAATTTTCTAAAAATGCAGACGAATTCTTAAAAGAACTCGAAGCTTACATGACCATCACAAACAAATCAGAGATGGTTCCAATCTTTAAAGAGTTTGAACAAAAGTTCAGAAGTGGAGCTTACACCAAAGATGAAGAAACCAGGATTATTGATTTGAATAATCAAATGCTCCTTAAAAAAATGGGTGCAAAACCTTTCTTCAGTTCCTACATCAAAAGCATTACAATTATTAAAAAAGGAATGAATGGCAGCCAACACTTTAATCAATGGCATGCTGTAGCTGAACAAATGATTGACAAAATCCAAGGTCGTAAGTTTAATGAATACAAATCTTTTCTAACCTTCTCCTTTTACTTCTTTGATCGAGGTGCTTTAAAACATTCCAAGTCTGGTATCTCATGGCTAGCTGTCACAGAAGACTATACTTTTGGTTTTAAGAAAGACCACCCTGTTTTGACGATCGACAACTTTGACTTAATATGTACTAAGAAAGATCAAGTGATCGATATTGAAGGCACTTCAGGTTTTTTCGATCCAATCTCCGGAACATGGAACGGTAAAGGAGGTAAAGTTACTTGGGAGCGTTCAAAAATGAATGAGGTCTATGCAGAACTAGATCAATATGTCATCGATGTAAAAAAAGGAACATACACTTCCAGCAATGCAAAACTATATTATCCTAAGTTTTTTAATCAACCACTAGTTGGAGATTTTGAAGACAAAATCATTATTTCAAAAAAGGTTTCTTACCCAAGGTTTGTTTCCAAGGAACAAACTATCAAAATAAAAGAACTTGGCAAAGGAGTCAGTTACGAAGGTGGTTTCAAATTAGAAGGCGCAAACGTTTATGGCGTTGGTACAAAAAAGAAAAAAGCAAGTATTAAGATTTACAACAATAAAAAAGAACTAGCAGTAAACTGTTCTTCAGAATTATTCATCATCAAGCAAGGCGAAGACATCGTCGGCGAAGGTATTAGCATTCGTCTATTTATTGGCAAAGACTCGATCACTCACCCTTCCTCCAACATTCGCTTCAATATTGAAGAAGGGATGCTTTCTTTATTTAGAGGAAAGAGAGGTCGAGACAGAAATCCTTATTTCAGTTCTTTCCATAATGTAAATATGGACATCGATAGAATCGACTGGAATATCAATGAAGGGCATGTCGATTTTGGTAAAAAAGTTCCAGACTTTATCAATGCAAACAAGAGAGTGAATTTTGAATCGCTTAATTACTACAGCGAAAAAGAATTCCGTAGATATCAAAACGTTGCAGACTATAATCCAATTTCTACTTTGAGAATCATTTCTGAGAAAGAAGGATCTCGTATTCTTAAAGCAAATTTCTTTGCATCAAAACTTAATTCAAGATTTACATCAAAAAATATTCAAGGACTTTTATATGACTTGATGGAAGATGGTTTCATTGATTATCAATCCGATGAAGATGTAATTATCGTCAAAGACAAAGTCTATCATTACTCTGATGCCAGCAGACAAAAAACGGATTATGACAATATTAAATTAACTTCAGTAAGTGAAGAAACCAATGGTGTTTTAAATCTGGAGAATAATGATCTCATGGTCAACGGCATTAAAAGTTTCGAATTTAGCAACGAGCACAAAATAGCGGCCATCCCTACCGGTAAACAAGTTTTAATAAAAGAAAACAGAGACTTAGAATTTGATGGAGATCTATATGCAGGCTTTGGTTTATTTACAGGCCGAGGTTATCATTTTAATTATGACAAATTCGAAATTAAAATGGACTCCGTCCGATTCATGGATTTATTTTTACCATCAGAAACAGATAAAGATAAAAATGGTGATGCAGTAGCTTACTCTATGGATTCAAGATTAGAGTACCTAAGTGGCACCTTGATCATGGATGCTCCTGAAAACAAATCAGGAAACAGCAAAATGGATATGTTCCCAATTTTTAATAGTAGCGGACCATCTTATGTTTATTACGATAAAAAGAGAACACTTGAGGGATGCTATTCCAGAGATTCATTTTTCTTCGAATTAGATCCTTTCTTTTTAGAAGACATGGACCAACAAATTCAAAATGATCTTGACTTCGTTGGTACTATGAAATCTGCGGACATCTTTCCAGATTTCAAAGAGAAGCTTTTATTGCAAGAAGACAAATCATTAGGCTTTACTCACCATACACCTGAAGGAGGATATCCGTCTTATGCAAAAAAAGGAAACTTTATTGGTGAAATGAATCTAAGCAATAAAGGTCTTTTTGGCAAAGGAAATGTCACTTACAAATGGGCCTCAATTGATGCGGACAAAATCACTTTTAAACCAAAACAGTTATTAACAAGTGCAAAGAACTTAGATGTAAGTGAAGTAAGAGAAGCTACCGTTTCTGTTCCTCAGGTCAAAGGGTATGATGTTTCTATCGATTGGAAACCTTACAAAGACAGCATGTATATTCAGTCTTTAGAAAAGCCTTTTGAATTATTTAAAGAAGAAGGATACACCCTAGAAAATCTATTAATTCTTACACCTGATGGGATTAAAGGTCGAGGCGTTTTCAATTCTAATAGAGGAATCCTTACGGCAAATTTAATTTCATTTGAGGCATTCACTGCTCAATCTGATACATCAGATTTACAGATCAAAGCATCTGGTGTTGATCACTTGGCTTTAGATACTAAAAACGTTTATGCAAAACTAGATTTTGATAAACAGATGGGTTATGTAAAAGCGAATAAAGAAAACATCGTCACTACCCTACCTTACAATAAATATCAGACCAGTCTTAATGAATACGATTGGGATATGGAAAATGAAACCATAACTTTTAAAACAAAACAAGATAAACTTGGTGATTTCTTATCCATACATGAAGAACAAGATTCTTTAGCTTTTCAGGGAGAGACTGCATTGTATGATTTAAAATCAAATGAATTGAAGCTTGGCGGTGTTCCATTTATCATTACTTCTGATGCATCTGTTTATCCTGAAAATGGAGATCTTGAAATTCGTCCAGGTGGAGAGATTAGAACATTGGAGAATGCTAAAATCATTGCCAATAACACTGATAAATTTCATGTTTTCAATAAAGCAACTATTGATATAAAAGGAAAAAAAGAATACGCTGCAAAAGGATACTACGAATACAATGTTGGTCAGAAAAAACAGGAAATTTTCTTTCCTGCAATTATAGGTACCCGAGTTGGAAAAGGAAAACGTAGTGAAAAGAAAACGATGACTACAGCAAAAGGAAGTGTTCAAAAAGAAGATAAATTCTTCTTGGATCACAAAACACAGTACAGTGGAATAATCAAATTAGATGCATCACAAAAAAATCTTCATTTTGAAGGCTATGCAAAACTTGACCTTAGCAACATTAAAAATCCTTCTTGGTTTTCTATTGATTGCAAAGCTGACAAAAAAGATGTGGTCATTCAATACGATGAGCCACGAAATGAGTACAAAGAGAAAGTAAGAACTGGTTTGTATTTGAGTAGAGAAGATTATGGTATTTACCCAGTAGTCATGGAGACATTAAAATTTGGAAAAGACCGTCCAATTTTTGAAGCTAAAGGATTATTAAAATACAAACCTTCGAAAGATGTTTTTATCATGGGTGATTCATTAAGAGTTACTTCAGGTGTGAATTATGGAAACTTGTTGACTTACGCTGACAAAGACGGAAGTATCGAAATGCAAGGTAAGTTCAACCTTGGTCCTGTTGATGATGAAATGGTAAGTGTTGTTGCCGGTGGTCAGATGAAAACATCTGCTCTTAGAGATAAAGCGAGCAATAATATTTTAACAATGGCTGGTATCAACTTCCACCTTCCAAAGAATCTAATGGATTACATCGTCAATGATTTAACCGCTAGTTCTTTTGATGCTTCGATTATTTCTTACCGACCTGAAGCTTTTTACGAGCAAGCACTTTGCGAAATGATTCCTAATGCAAAAATCAGATCTACCCAATTATCAAATATTTTGTCTAGCGGTTTTATGGATATTCCAAAAGAACATAATCCTTACACTATTCTGTTCGGACAGATGCCTTTGAAGTGGGTTCCTGAATATCAATCTTTTGTAACGACTCGCGAACAACATGGTGTAGTAAGTATGAATAGCCAGATGCTGAATAGAAATTTTGAATCCCATGCTGAATTCAAAGTGATGGCAAACGGAGACAACCGAATGTACATCTACCTTAAAGCGCCATCTGGAACTTTCTATTTCTTCGCTTATAAAGATGGAATTTTAAGTACCGTTTCTAGCAATGAAAAGTACAATGAAATGGTAGAAGGATTGAAGAAGAAAGAGCAATCTGTCAAATTGAAAGGAGGAGAAACTTATGAGATTCAAAGAGTGAATCAAGGAAGTGCAAACTCGTTTGTTGCCAGAGTAAAAGCAGCTAAGAAGATGTAATTAAATTGTTTTTGTTATAAAAAATCAGTGAATGCAAATTAGCATTCACTGATTTTTATTTTAAACTTGTATTGGATAATTATATAAGAATCTTATACTAAATATTTTTTCATTATAATCTCATTGAAAAAAATTACGCTCTATCATTTTATTGTAAAACAATTTTCAGAGGCACCATTTTCTCCTTAGAATTTCGATCGTAGATTTGTAAAAAATATACGCCACTACTAAAAGGCAAGCTAATTTCAAATTCGTTGACTCCACTAAATTCATCAATAAGAACCGTTTCTCCTTTTAAATTATAAAGTCGAATTCCTAAATCACTATACGTTTTCCCTAATGATACTTTTACACTATTTTGAGTAGGGTTAGGATAAAAACTAACCAAATGATTGGAGATGATTTCAGTGTTACTTACAGGTAATTCATCTTTTGTAATCAATCTATTATAAAATTGTAATTCGTCAATGTATCCACCAAAGAAACAACATGGTCCATTGCTTGTTCCTCCGTAGCAACCTACGTAAAAATTATTTGAATTTGTTTCAGCAGGAACGTACAAACCTTTATAAATTACATCATTATCCTTACAATAAGTTAGACTATCATCTTTTAATAAAATTAAAATTTCATGCCACTCGCCATCAAATAAAGAATTCTCTTCACCGATAGCTAACTCATGATTAATTGCTGAATTTCCAGTTTCTGTTTCCACCTGCACCTGGTTGTTTTCATACTCTACTTCAAATACATTGGTTTGAAGATCTTCACCTGGACTACCAAGACTTAGGATGGTTTGACTATCTTCAGTCTTTTCAAATTTTATTTTAAAGTAAATGGAAAACTCTTCAAGATGAACACGAAACGGAGTAGCAAATACAGACAAGTCTACAAACTCATCAACACCATTTAGAAGTAAGGCTGAGTTTTGATTTCCTGCCTGATCTTCTTCAAAAGTGCCACCGAACATAAGTCCATCATTACTATTCAGGCTATGGTCCAGCACATCTCCATCAAATGGATAATATGCCAACAAGCCATCGGGAGAAATTTGGGCACTTACGGAAATATTGAAAATTAGGAAAGCGATTAAAAAGTAGTAGTTTTTCATTTCGAATATTTTTTGTTAAATGAAGGAATATTTATAACAATCAATATTCGAAGGTAAGCTTTTTTCGATCACTAGATAACTCTAGGTTAGATACACTCTTTGTTATTTAAACAAAAACATCATGAATTCCTCAGCTTGAGTGCTGCAAAATCATGATGTTTTAGCTTTAAATGAATACTAAATTTTAGCTCTAAGTATCTTTATAATTTAGGACATTTTACTTTAACTCTTTCTCTCGTAGGGTGCGTATAAATAACAGATAATTCAAAAGCTCCACGTGAGTTATTGGCAACATTCAAACTTGAAGTAGTCATATCGTAACTGACTCCAAAATTAAATCTTTCAACTTCTAAAATAGCTGCAACAATTAATGCATCTACATCACTACCTGAAACCGTTTTTACTACTCGAGTCCAAAGACCTGCTCTAATCGCAAGCTCCCTCCAATCGTGATTACTATATCTAAAGTTTGCACCAAAATTCGTTTCAAAAGAAGGCCCCTGCCCCATTGCTTGAAACGCTGGCATCAAACTTAACTCAGGAGTAAATGGAATTTCAGCTCCACCATGTACAATCCATCGTCGGTATATCTTAACATCATTATCTCCAACAAAAGAAACATTAGGTTCAGAAAGATGATTCATCGCAACACCTCCATATACACTCGTGTTGTCGCC
>CAKZTD010000063.1 GCA_937921595.1 uncultured Saprospiraceae bacterium | reverse complement strand
GGTAACCGATGCGAATGATTGTATAATTTCTGATTTTGTAGAAGTGGAACCATGTGGTTGCGAAGCTCCAACTTTAAATTCTGTAATAATAGAAGAAGCGACTTGTGGAAATGCTGATGGTTCAGCGACCATACATTTAGTAGAAGAAGATAGTTTATATAATTATAATTGGATACCAGATGCTGGTAATGCTTCTGGCTTTGGAAACATTAGAACAGACTTACCATTTGGTGGTTATGTGGTAGAAGTTTCAAGCCTGATTGATCCGACTTGTATGACGGAAGTATTTGTCTTGGTGACCAATTCTGATGGACCAGATGCAACAGCGATGACAACACCTGCAACTTGTTCATTAGCAGATGGAACAGCAACATTAGATCCTGCTAATTTTCTTTACCAATGGGAAGATATGGCTACGGGGTCTTTTAGAGATGATTTGACTGCAGGGATTTACTTTGTAACGCTAACGGATACCATTGCTAACCCTGATTGTCCGAATGTTTTAATGTTAGAAATAGAAGAAGAAAGCCCATTAGCTGCTTCATTGACGGTGAATGATTATCCGGATTGTGGAGTGAGTAATGGAATCGTTACTATAGATGTTTTAAATGGTAGTGGAAATTATAATTTCAATTGGGCGGATGGTTTAAATACGACTTCTGGAACAAGAGATAGTTTGTCTTCAGGAATCTATACTGTTACCATTATGGATACTGATCCTTCTGCTTGTGAATTGGAATTCATCTTTGTTTTAGAAGATAGTGTTGGAACGGCTAATATGACTGTTTCAGATACTTTTGATGTGTCTTGTTTTGAAGGAAATAATGGTTCTATTAATTTTGAAATTAATTACGATGGAGCTTTTGTTTTTCCTGCAGATACGGTAATTACCGATGGCACCTATTATTATGAAAATGGAACATTGCCAGCTGGCGATTATTGTATTTATATTGGAGATGGAGCTGGATGTTTAGTGACTTCTGCTTGTTTTGAAATAGGAGAACCTGAGGCTATGGATCTCTATTTGGTCGTTTCACCAGCCTGTAATAATGATGGCTGTGTGGATGTTACCGTAAATGGAGGAACAGCACCTTTTACTTTTGATTGGTCTCATATTCCAGGTGCTGATGATGGAGGTGATATTTGTGGATTAGATGATGATATTTACGGATTGATCGTAACAGATTCATTAGGTTGTATCATTATAGAAAATGCGATTATCATTCCGTCTTGTACAGATTCTTGTGATTATTTTGGTGGATTGGATACCTTGATAATGGAAGCACCGAATTGCCAATCTTTAGCTGATGTTTGTATCAATTATCCTCTAGAAGATATTTTACAATATCAAATTTTAGATAACGGAATGCCTTACACGCTTCCTGTTACCGGATGTGATTTTGACTCTTTGGTTGTTTACGCTTATTCGGAATTGTTTGGACAAGGAGCACTTGGGCCATATGATTTGATCTCATGGTCTGTAAATGGAACGACCTTCTCTGGAGAGTTTGAAGATATTCCTGCATTAATCGACTCGATGAATGTTTGGGATCCAACGGGGAATTGGGCAACTACTCAGATTGGACAATTTATCACAGGAGGAGGCCCGAATTCTACATATAGTTCAATGGTCATTGAAGCGATTGATTTTGGGACGACTTCTGAACTTGGAATTAATTTTACTTCAGTGCCAAATGGCTATCAACTTCAATTAGGTGTAGGAGAGCATGAGATCATTGTGATGGATACTGTTTCGGGTTGTGCAGATACTTTGATTACAATTATTACTTGTACGAATGCATTTGACATCTGTATTAATCAACAAGATATTTATTGCGTTGATACTTCAGCTTTGAATCTTTCAGGCCCGATAGTTTCTATGACTAATGTTTGTACAGAACCAGATGATGAAACCTCAGTTGATATTTTATTAGATGAAAGTACTTATTGTATTTCTTACTCTGGTTTGATTTTCGGAACTGATACCGCGTGCATAGAATTTTGTGATGCCTTAGGTGTCTGCGATACGATTGAATTGATTGTCAATGTAGATTCTTGTATTGTTTCGAGTATAACTTATATCAAGGATACCGTATTTATTAATCAAACAGAAGTGTATTGTATTGATACTACTGAGTTACCTGGAACAATCGTTTCGATTGAAAATTATTGTGCGGATCTATCTGGAGAATTTGTCGATTACTTTATTGACCCTCTAGGTTTCTGTATGGAATATACGGGAGTGGAGATAGGCGTTGATTCAGCTTGTGTTGTCGTTTGTGATGATTTTGGATTCTGTGATACGACGATGTTCTGTGTGGTGGTAGAGGAGTACTTTGATCCTCCAGTTGCAACACCTGATACTTTCTGTAGCCCTGGAATTCCTGAAGGAACACCGTTTGTTATTGACTTTCAAGCCAATGATACTTTATATGGTGGAGTAGATTCGATTTACATTTTGACGGAGCCTATATGGGGAACTGCTACACTCAATCTCGATGGTTCATTGACTTATAATGCAGATGAAGAAATTTGTGAACGAACAGATTCTTTCTACTATGTTATTTGTACACCGACAGGTTGTGATACCTCACTAATTACGATTTGTATTTCTTGTGTAGACATTGTGATTTTTACAGCGGTTTCAGATAATGGAGATGGCATTAATGATTTCTTCCATATTGCAAATATTCAAGAATATCCAAATAGTAAATTACAGATTTTCAATCGATGGGGAAATAAGGTTTATGAAACCACTAATTATAAAAATCAATGGCATGGAACCTGGAAAGGAAATCGAGATTTACCAGATGGGACTTATTACTATTTATTAGAATTAAATGACGAAGCGAAAAGGGTCTTCAACGGATACCTCGAGCTATATCGATAAAAGGACTTTCAGGTTTTGGACTTGTGCTGAAAATTGACTGTTCTAAAAGAAAAACATACTATATAAAACTTTAATTAAGCGATTCCTGGCAACAGGAATCGCTTTTTTTTATCGATAGAAATTCTACCAATTATTAGTATTGGATCACTTGTTTTAATTACTCCAGAGTAATAGGATTTAATCAGCGAAGCGACACAAGACCTTTTCTTCAATCTATAGGAGTGAAAGCTATCTTTTGAAAGAAATAGT
Source organism: uncultured Saprospiraceae bacterium (assembly GCA_937921595.1). Lineage (GTDB taxonomy): Bacteria > Bacteroidota > Bacteroidia > Chitinophagales > Saprospiraceae > JAHDHW01. The sequence continues at coordinate 34,608 of CAKZTD010000063.1, read as the reverse complement.
CAATGATCAGTATGTGTCTTTGATAGAGTAAAATATAGATAGGTAGAGTGGAAAGGAAAAACGCTAGATCATGCTATTCTCCAACATTATTCCAAGAGCATTGTGATCATAATTAAGGTAACGATCATTGTTTAACAAATCGTAAATAAGACTCACGTTTTTCTCGTTGAGTTTTGCACGAAGCAAGAGCAATAAATTAGTTGTTTTACTATATTTTTCAATAAGACTGAAAGCCGCTTCTTGGTCAGAAGGTAGTGTGCCGAAGTCAAGAGAAAGATATTCTATGAGATCTGATTCTGAATTGTTCTCCATAATAGGAGAAGTGGAAAGGGACGATATGAGTGCATTCGTTCGATGTTTCACAAATTGCAACTTAGTATCAATGATACTCAGCAAATGTTCTACAAATGCTTTATGGTCGTCAAGACTTTTTGGAATGTATTTTATAAAACTATTCACATCTTCAATTTTAAAGTATAAATAGTTTTGGCTTTGCCAAGTAATATTCGTTATGTATTCTTTAATGGTTACTTATGATTTTGCAAATAGCGTGCTATAATTAGCCTTTATATCGTTGGTTTTAGTGAAAAATATTTAATCAATCAGTTTTATGTATAGAGGTTTTAAACTAATTGTGTTTTATTGATTCTTGTAAAGTGTTGGTAGTCAGTTGATTGATATCTTTGGTGTTTGAAAAGTGATAAGAAAGAGTTTTTATAAAAAAATCAAAATTTTTATAAAATAAAACCAATTTGGTACCTGATTTTACCATTCCTTTCGATAAAAAAATACCATTTGAATGCTAATAATTTAAATCTTTGTCCTGGCAGAAATAAAAACTAGAACAATCCTTTAACTTAGATGTTTTATTCCTTTATTTGCATATACATAAACAACCTCGTCACAAGACATGAATAAAATAAAAACTTTAGGAGAACTTAAGAAGAGTGGTTATAAGTCTCGTTCGATCAAAGAAGAACTAAGAGATAACCTGATAGAAAGACTAAAAAAGAAGGAGAGTGTTTTTGAAGGCATCCTTGGATTTGAAGATACCGTAATCCCGGATATTGAAAGAGCGATTCTCTCCCGTCATAATATATTGTTACTTGGATTGAGAGGTCAAGCCAAAACACGAATCGCAAGATTGATGGTTCATCTTTTAGATGAATATATGCCAATTGTTGCTGGTAGTGAGTTGAATGATGATCCTTTGAATCCGATTTCTAGATTTGCAATGGATCTGATTGCAGAACATGGAGATAAAACACCTGTGGAGTGGGTACATCGAGATAAGCGTTATGTTGAAAAATTAGCAACACCAGATGTTAGTATTGCCGATTTAGTTGGAGATGTTGATCCAATCAAAGCCGCTTCGATGAAGTTAGCTTACTCTGATGAACGAGTGATTCATTTTGGTTTGATACCACGATCGCATCGTTCAATTTTTGTGATCAATGAGCTTCCAGATTTACAGGCAAGAATTCAAGTTTCTTTATTTAATATTCTTCAGGAGGGAGATATGCAAATTAGAGGATTCAAATTGAGATTGCCATTAGAAATCCAATTTGTATTTACAGCGAATCCAGAAGATTACACGAATCGTGGAAGTATCATCACACCTTTGAAGGATCGGATTGAAAGCCAGGTCTTGACCCATTACCCTAAGACCATTGAGATTGCAAGAACAATCACGGATCAAGAAGCTAATATTGCTGATGCTCAAATACAAGCGATAAAAGTTCCTGAGATTTTAAAAATACTGTTAGAGCAGATCGTTTTTGAAGCAAGAGAGAGTGAATACATTGATGAGAAAAGTGGTGTCTCTGCCAGGTTAAGTATTTCGGGATATGAAAATTTAGTGAGTACTGCAGAACGTAGAATGTTGATCAATAATGAGAAATCAACTACTGTTCGAATCATGGATTTTTGGGGCGTGGTACCAGCTGTGACAGGAAAGGTTGAACTCGTTTATGAAGGCGAGCAAGAAGGGCCTTACGCGGTTGCATTAGCACTTTTATCTTCAGCTATAAAAGTTCATTTCCTAACTCATTTTCCAAACCCGGATAAATTACAACGCGGCCAACAAAAAGATCCTTATGGAACAATAAGAACTTGGTTTGCTTCAGGAAATGTACTTGATCTTTTGAATGATGGAAAAGACAAAGACTATCAAAAGGAATTAGATGCAGTAGCAGGACTCGCTAAATTTGTCGAGAAAGCAGGAATCTCTAAGGAAGATAAATATACTTACATGGAATTGGTCTTACATGGACTTGCAGAATTTGATGTGATATCGAAGGATATTGTGGATTCTAAATTTAATTTTAGAGATATGTTAGCAGGTATGTTTGATGAAGATAAAGGTGATCAGTTTGGAGATAACTAATCTAGATTAATTCTTTGAACGATTCTATTTTAATAAAGTAGAGGAGTAAAGTGATCATTCTGTTGATATCATTTTACTCCTCTTCTTTTTTGTTGACTTACCTAAGATCAAATCAAACGAAAAACAGATCGATTTCAACTTGTAAAATGATCCGCCGCTTTAAGATCAAGAATAACTTATTTACCAATTCCTATTAATTCCGTATCTTTAGACCTTCAATTTTATAATTAGTTATTTTAAAACAAATTTTTAATTATTCAAGCTAAATGTTACTCGAAATCAATCCAGAGAACCCTGATAATAGGAAAATTGATCAAGTGGTCGAACTATTGAAAGATGGTGGAGTTATTATCTATCCAACGGATACGATATATGGTTTGGGCTGTGATATTTTTCAAAGAAAAGCAGTAGAACGAATTTGCAGATTGAGAAACCTAAACCCTCAGAAAGCCAATCTGACCATCATTTGTAAAGACATTAGCCAATTGTCAGAATACACCCAACAGATAGACAATTCTCATTTCAAACTTTTAAAACGTAACCTTCCCGGCCCTTTTACTTTTATTCTAAAATCAAGTAGAAAACTTCCAAAATCTCTGGATAACCGCCGTAAAACATTGGGGCTCAGAATTCCAGATAATAATATTGCGCAAGCAGTAATCGAAAAGCTTGGAAACCCGATTCTTTCTATCTCTCTCAAATCTGATGACGAAATCAGAGAGTATTTCACCGATCCTTATGAAATCCATGAAGATTATGAAAAACAAGTAGATATCGTCATTGATGGAGGAATGGGAGATAACTCTCCATCAACCGTCGTTAATCTCTCAGAAGGCGATATTGAGATCATTAGAGCTGGGAAAGGAGAACTGATAGAGTAATTACAAATATTTTATTCCAACAAGTCCGCAAACTGAGATTACTCATTGTTCTCTACTCAATTTCTTCTTCTGTTAATCTTGAACAGTCTTTTACCCGACTCTTGTTCAATAATTTAGCACCTATCCAACATTTAACGATATTCTCAATATTAACGAGCCTGGAGATATGACAAATCACCTAATACCTCGTATATTTGCAATCCATTTTAAAGTGAAATAAATGAAGATGATTAAAAAGATTTTTTGTGCGATTGTGATGCTCCTTTTTATCGGTGGAAATTTGTTTGGACAGGGGACTGTTCGAGGAAATGTTTATGATAAAGAAACAGGAGAGCCGATCATTTATGGTACGGTACGCTTAGCTAATACGACGACCGGAGCAAATACCGATATTGATGGTTTTTACTCCATGGCAGATATACCTGCGGGTTCTCATCAGTTGATTATTACCTATATCGGGTATGATAGTATTGCTGTGGATGTTAAAGTCGTGGACAATGGGATTACTTATAAAGCAATTTATTTGGAATCCTCGGGAGTTGAATTGGCAACAGTTCAAGTTTCTGCTGAACGGGAAAAAGCTAAAAACGAAGTAAAGATTTCTGTAGTTACGGTTACGCCAAAACGAATCAGGTCTTTGCCTTCAACTGGTGGTGAACCAGACATCGCTCAATATCTTCCGGTACTTCCTGGAGTTATTTTTACTGGAGATCAGGGAGGACAATTATACATTCGAGGAGGTTCTCCAATTCAAAATAAAATTTTACTCGATGGAATGACGATTTATAATCCATTTCACTCTATCGGATTCTTTTCTGTTTTTGAAACAGAAGCGATACGTTCTGTTGATGTATTGACTGGTGGTTTTAATGCAGAATATGGAGGAAGGATTTCTGCGATTGTTGATATTAAAACTAGAGAAGGAAATAAAAAGAGATTTGGAGGTGTTGCTTCTGTCAATCCTTTTCAATCTAAATTGTTATTTGAAGGGCCTATCAAAAAACTAAAAGAAGGCGGTGGAAGTACTTCTTTCCTAATTACTGGAAAGCATTCATACATTGATGAGACTTCAAAGAAAATTTATTCTTATGCAGTTGATACAACTTTATACAATACAGTAGGTGGTTCTGATGATACAAGAAGTGAAGATTTAGGTTTGCCGTATAGTTTTACAGATTTGTATGGAAAGCTATCTTTTGTTTCTGGGAATGGTAGTAAGCTGAATTTATTTGGTTTCGATTTCAAGGATCGAGTTGACTTTGGAGGACTTGCAAAAATTGGTTGGGATAATGTAGGAATAGGAGCAGATTTTACTTTGATTCCTTCTACCTCAAATATGATCATTGGCGGAACAATGACTTATTCTAATTATGATATTTCATTGACGGAAGCAGACGGTGTTCCTCGTACAAGTGCAATTAGAAGTTTTTCTGCTGGATTGGATTTTACCTATTTTGGTAAAAATAATAGTGAAGTTAATTACGGTTTTGCAATTGATGGAATCGATACTGATTTTAAATTCAGAAATTTCTTAGATATTGACTTCCAACAAGAAAGTTTTACAACAGAACTTTCCGCTTTTGCGAAATATAAAATGAAATTCAAAAACCTTATTCTTGAACCAGGAATAAGACTCCAATACTATGCTTCTCAAGCGCAGACTCGTTTCGAGCCTAGGTTTGGAATCAAATATAATATTTCTGATAGACTTCGTGTAAAAGGTGCTACTGGTGTTTATTCGCAAAACTTAATCAGTACGGTAAACGAAAGAGATGTTGTCAATTTATTTGTCGGTTTCTTGACTGGTCCTGAGGAGCAAATATTCAAACCAGGAACTACCACCGCAACTGATAATAGATTACAAACTGCAGTTCATGCAATCTTTGGTGTTGAATACGATATTACAAATAATATAGCGCTTAATGTAGAACCATACTACAAAGGCTTTACTCAGATTATTAATGTCAATAGAAATAAAATAGAAACGACAGATCCTAACTATCAAGCAGAAACTGGTGAAGCTTATGGTATTGACTTCTCCTTGAAGTACGAAAACCCAAAAACCTACCTATGGTTAACTTATTCTTTGGGTTATGTAAATCGTGATGATGGAGAGCAAGTGTACCCAACTATTTTTGATAGAAGACATAATATTAATGCCTTATTGACTTATAATTTTGGAAATCAAAACAGCTGGGAAGTGAGTGGACGTTGGAATTTTGGAACTGGTTTTCCATTTACTCAGACCCAAGGTTTTTATGAGCAAGATAATTTTGATGAAAGTATAAATACCGATGTTTTGACTGGGAATGGTGAACTTGGAATTATCTATTCCGATACACGTAATGGTGGCCGTCTTCCGGTTTACCATAGATTCGATGCGAGTTTGAAAAAGACCGTCAAATTTAATAAGAATACAAAATTGGATGCAATTTTAAGTATTACTAATGTCTATAATCGAAATAATATCTTCTTTGTAGATAGAATTACTGGTAATAGAGTAGACCAATTGCCTATTTTGCCAAGTTTCGGACTTGTTCTTAATTTTTAAATACTTAAATTAGAGACTAGGAACATCATTGCCTAGGTTTACTAATCTTTGCCGGTAATTCAGCGAAGTTTAGTAAACCTAAGGCTTCCGCTTTTCTTTCATTTTTAAAAATAAAAAGACTACCCATGCGAAGTTTTTTACTCCTTTTATTTACCTGCCTTTTTACTGGTTTGTTTGGACAAATTAAAACGGAAACTAAAGAGACTTTTCTACCCAAAGGATTTGCTCCGGGAGAAGAAGCAAAAATGGAAAATTATCTTGCTAATATTCAAAGTCGAGATGCTGTTTGTATCACGACACCTCCTGCTGGTTCTACCTTAAGATCAATTGCAGAATGGGAAGAGTTGCAAGCCCTTGTGATTACCTGGACCAACCAGATTCCAATTCTTACAGAAATCGTTAGACATGCAAGAGAAGAAGTGGAAGTGATCATTGTAACCAATAATGTAAACAGTGCTCAAAATACTTTATCTAATGCTAATGTAGATATATCTTCTAATGTGACTTTCGTTGATGATAATTTTAACAGCATTTGGGTTAGAGACTATGGTCCGAATACCGTTTATGTTGATGATGTTGGATCTTTAGCTTTTGTGGATTGGATTTATAATCGCCCAAGACCTTTAGATGACACTGTACCCGAAGCGATTGCTGATTACTTAGGGATTGATAATTACTGTACAACACAGGCTCCTTTGGATTTAGTACACACTGGTGGAAATTATATGACGGATGGTTTGGGTATTGCATTTTCTTCAGATTTATTTTTAGAAGAGAATGACGGAGTAGGAAATGATTTCGGAACATCAAGCCACAGTGAAGCAGAGGTTTTAGATATCATGAATGATTTCATGGGTATTGAAACTTATCCTTTGATGGAAGCACTTCCTTATGATGTGATCCACCACATTGATATGCACATGAAACTGTTAAATGAAGAAACTTTAATTGTAGGGGAATATCCAGAAGGTAGAGCAGATGGTCCTCAGATTGAAGCGAACATTCAATATATTTTAAACAATTATACAACCGCTTACGGAGACCCTTTCAAAATTGTAAGAATTCCAATGCCTCCACAAAATGGACAATATCCAGATGATGGATGGTGGGTTGATTATCGAACTTATGCAAATGCTGTTTTTGTAAATAATACCATTCTAGTTCCTACTTACGAAGAACAATATGATACGACAGCACTTCGGATTTGGGAAGAAAACATGCCAGGTTATAATGTAATCGGTATCAATTGTAATGATATTATCCCTTCTTTAGGAGCGATCCACTGCATTACAAAAGAAGTTGGTGCATTCGAGCCACTTTGGATCACAACGAATATTGTAGATAGTGGTTGTGATAATGAAGCTTCGATTGTTGAAGCACAAATCAAACATATCTCAGGTATTGAAAGTGCAACTTTATATTATAAAACACCAAGTACAAATTGGGCTGCGGTATCTATGATTCCTACAGCAACAGATGGAATTTATTCTGGAGATATTCCAGTGATGCCTGAAGGAACGGAGGTGTCTTACTATATCCATGCAATGGCTTCTAGTGGAAAAACAATCACTCGGCCAATGCCAGGAGCAGATGGCCCTTTTGAGTTTATGGTAGAAAGTTGTTTTGTAAGTACTGAGATGCTTGAAAATTCACAAACGATTTTGGAAGAAGTATTTCCTAATCCTGCATCGGCGATTACTTGTATTCCTGTGCAAAGTGAATATGCAACAGATGCTGTTGTAGAAGTAACAGATGTTTTGGGAAGAAGGGTAGAGGTGCTTTTTGAAGGTCAGTTGCCAGCGGGTGCATCGAAATACTTTATCAATGCTGCAGAATATCAAGCAGGGACTTATTTTGTTTCTCTAAAAACAGAAAGACAAACTCAGACTCAAAAGCTGATTGTAAAGTAAGATTTTATATCTTTTAAGAGCATGTGGGAGTTGGTCTTTTAGTAGGAAGTATAATCAAATGAGTGTACTTTATAGGCCAATTATTAAATCCTCAACATACTCTAAATGAAAAGCCATCATTTCTACCTTGGAAATGATGGCTTTTCTTATTTTTGTGCTAACAGATAAGTTCGGTAGTAGACACTTTCGAAGTGCATGCTATTCTTGCTTCAAACTAACAAAAACAAATGCTCAATGAATAAAATAAAATCTATCAAGACTTTCGTTTCTGAACCACATCATGAAGAGATCGTCAAAGTATACGAAGAACGTGATCAAGAAGGAAATATCACCTTGCTTCAGCAATTTGATACGGAAGGAAATATCGAAGCTAAATCTGAATATGAGTTTGATGAAAAGGGGAGGGTAACTGTAGAACGTCAGTATTCGATTTCTGAAACTCCTGATCAAACTTTGAAGATTGAATATAATGAAAGTGGTAAAGCAAAACAAGTCATCGTTGCATTTGCCGACGGCTCTTTTTCGTACAAAAACTATAGCCGTGATGAAGCGGAAAGAACAACTACCATTGATATCGTAGATCAGGATGGAGAAAATGAAGGAAAAGAGGTTCGAAAATTTGATGATGAAGATAGAGTCTTAGTAGAAACGGTTTACACCGATTCGGGAGAAATAGAAACAAAAGCGGAGTTTGAATACAATGAACATGGTGATGTTGTTGAAAATGTAAGATTGGATGTCGAAGGTTTTGAAACCGTTCGTTTTTATGATTACTTCCGAGATGATGAAGCGAGAATCAATAAGATCGAAATATTAAACGAAGATGAAAAGATCATTCGGGAAGATACTTTCGAATATGATGAACGAGGTAATCAAACAAAGCACATTATGAAAGACCTTGATCGTGGAAGTATTTTTACTGATAGTAGAGAATATGACATGAATAATAACGAAGTAAGGTTTGAAAGAACAATGGGGAATCGACCATTAGAAGTGATGGAGACAAAATATAGAGCAGATGGAATGATGGAGAGTCAAGAAAAAACTTCCGATGAAGGCGTCTTGATGTTTCGATTTGAATACGAACTTTATTAGACAGAAGTATAAGTTAGCAATTGAATAAGTTAGCAAATTAACAAGATCTAAAACGACATTGTTAATTTATTAACTTATTCAATTGCTAACGTGTATACTTGATTATTTCTTCAACTCGTCAGAAGAATAGATGTTCGTCGAAAGAACTGATCCATATTTGAAAAGTTCTTTTGAATCAAAAAATCTTTTCACTTCTTCTTTAGCAGATTTCTTGCTGTCAGAAGCATGAACAATATTCGTCTGAATACTCATCGCAAAATCCCCTCTGATTGTTCCAACCTGAGCTTCTCTTGATAAAGTTACACCACATAATCTTCTTACTGTATCTACAGAGTCAAGACCTTCTATGCATACAGCAATAACAGGTGAAGACTGCATGAAAGCAGCGATACCAGGGAAAAACGGCTTGTCTGCAATGTGAGAGTAATGTTCTTTTAATATTTTGCTGGTTAATTTCATCATTTTCATACCAACAATCTTTAAGCCTTTACGTTCGAAACGGCTAAGTACTTCACCAGCAAGTCCTCTTTGGACTGCATCTGGTTTAATTAAAATCAACGTTCTTTCCATTATAAATCTGTTGTATTAAAAAATTATTATCAAATAAATTCTGCAAAAGGATACGATGGAAATGGACATTTGTTCATTATTCGTTTCTTAATGCGGCGCAAAGATAAAATTTATTAGTTAAGAATGCAGTATTCAGATTGAGAAAGTGTTTTGATCTTTGATTCGTCTATTATGGATCAAAGATGTTTGGAGCATGTCTTTTTTGCAAAAAAGTGGGAACATCGATAGAAAAAATAATTGTTGAATTTCTATTTGAAAATCAATCAAAAAGAACAATGGGTTTTGTTGTTTTTTTGTATCAATTTTTTGTGTTTTGTTTGTTCGATTTGACTTGCTTTGAGAGAGTGAAAAATAGCATTTTTGTAAGTGTGAATTTTTTAAAAAAATGGAACAGTTTTCACCTCGTTTTCTTATGATTGTTGAAATGACTTTTTTTAAGATTTTGATGAAAAAACGGATGAATTCTTTAAAAGGTAAACATAAAGTGATTTTTTTTTTCAATTACTTTTTGAATGAAAAAGTAGTAAAGAGTGAATGCGAATCAAGTTTTTAATTTGGAAAGAATGAAAGTGTTTTTATACCGTATTGCCTTTGGAAAAGATGTAAAAAAGTAATGAACTTTTTTGCTTGTTTCTTCTAATCGTTTTTCTGTTTTTCGCGAACAAAAAAATCATAGTAGGAATGTAAAAAAAGACGGCATCATTTTTTCTATTCATTGTAAATCAGGTTTTGTATAAAGTGTGTTTTTCTAGTAAAGAAGTAAGAATTTAGAAGAAAACGTTCTTTGTGTTTTTTACTTTTATAGATCAAAAACTACTTTGTTTTTTTGAAAGAAACTTATTGAAAAAAATCATCGAAAAACTAATCAATGTTTCTATGTTTTTCTTCGTAAAAAAGCATGTAAAAAATAGAAGACCTGATCAACAATAAAGTTATTGTAAAATGCATTATACAATGGTTTGGAAGAAGAAGGAAAAGAGTAAATTTTTTAAACTAAAGTGTTTTGATAGTTTGCATGCAAATGATTTCTTCTTGAACTAATCTTTTTTATGTGAAACTTATTTTATAATTTGAGCTTTCAATGACAAATTAGTTGTTGTTTTTCTGGCAGTTAGGTACTTTTTTTAGAAAGATTTTTAGGTTTGAAAAAGCAGTTTCTGTCAGTAACCGTTGAACAAAAAAAACAGATTTTGAAGCACTATCCGAAGGCATTCGGAATACGTTCGTTTTAAAAAAAAACTTATAGTTTTTATGAACACTCTTTCCGCATTTTTTCTCTCTTCATTTTCCTGTTTTATTATAATTAGAAAAAAGTGAATCTTTTTACCGCATTTTGCGTCTAAAGGTCAATGTTTAAATTTAATAACCTTCAAACTATTTAAAAAATGGCTGTTAAAAAAGCAACCAAGAAGCGTGCTACCGCTAAAAAATCTGTAGCTAAAAAAGCTACTGCTAAAAAAGCGACTACTCGTAAACCTGCTGCTAAAAAAGCAACTGCTAAAAAAGCAGCAGCTAAACCAGCTGCTAAGAAAAAAGCTGTAGCTAAAAAGACTACTGCTAAAAAAGCATCTGCTAAACCTGCTGCTAAGAAAGCTGTAGCTAAAAAAACTACTGCCAAAAAAGCAACTGCTAAGAAAGCAGTAGCAAAAAAGACTACAGCTAAAAAAGCTACTACGCGTAAGCCAGCAGCTAAGAAAGCAGTAGCAAAAAAGACTACAGCTAAAAAAGCTACTACGCGTAAGCCAGCAGCTAAAAAAGCAGTAGCTAAAAAAACTACAGCTAAAAAAGCTACTGCAAAACCAGCAGCTAAGAAGAAGACCACAGCTAAAAAAGCAGTAGCAAAAAAGACTACGGCTAAAAAAGCTACTACACGTAAAACAACAGCTAAAAAAACTACTCGTAGTAAAAAATAGTTGTAGAATAATACTGAATAGAAAAAATAGGAGCTCCGGAAAACCCGGAGCTTTTATTTTTTGTGGAAGGCTTTGATTTTAAACAGGTACTTAGGAGTCAGTAGCAGGTCGGAAGATTATTGTTTACTAGGGGTTAGTCAATAGTAGAGAGGTAGTGATCCACCTGATTGTCATTTTCAAAAATTAAAACCCGAATAGGTTTACTTATCTGCTGTAGTCTCTTTAGGATTCCAGGTCTCTTGATGGTTCGAAACATTAAAACATAATGTAAAAAACTAAGACTAAATCGCTCTTTACATCCTTCGGCCATGTCTGGTCGCTTTTTATTATAAAACAATGTCGTACGTTTCAAGACTCTGAACAAGCATTTCGGAGTAGAATAATCTAAGAAGATTACCGTGTCTGCTCGTTGTAATCTGATGTCCATTGTACCTCCATAATTTCCATCGATAATCCAGGAGGGACGATCTGCTAATGCTTTTACTTTTATGGCCCATTCTTCAGGAGGAGTTTCTACCCAGTTCGGTTTAAAATAATGTTGATCTAAAGGAAGTAGTTCCAAACCAGTTAACTGATGAAGTTTGCGAGCAAGTGTTGATTTGCCTGCTCCGCAAGGACCAATGATCATTATTCTCTTCATGTGCTTGGAATTTAGTCTATGAATTTACTCCATGTGCAAGTTCTTTACTCCAAATTAGTGGACCAACTGGAGATACTTGTTATGACCTTTTAGTAATTCGTTTTCAACAAAAATAAAATCATTTACTGCAATTTGGAAAAGCTGTTTGTTTTGATAACCAGATTCATGCATGTTTTCATAGAGAAAATCCATGATTTTAGTGATAGAAATTTTCATATGATCTTTATCTTCTTCGATATCTGACAAAGCAGAGATAATCTCGTAATCGACTAATTCAATTTTTTGATTTAAAAAAGCTTTCCAGGAAGCTGTTTTTATGCTTGATGCACCAAATCCCTTTACCTTGCTAATGATCTGACTTATAGGAACATCATCATCTTCTAAATAAAAATTGATGGTATCTCTAAGTTTTACATGATCGATAATAGAGGAATCTAAAGCCAGTTTATTTTCATTGAGTTCCTTTGTTACGGATGATAAGACTTTGTCTATAAATTTTTTATCATCGTATTGCTCTTTCCAGTTGTTGAGCAATAAAGCGATGAGGATTCCTAGAGTCACAGGAATCATTTCTTTAACCAGACTTTTGATTTGTTTTTTCATAACGTTTAAAATTACCGGTTAAAAGGATATTCACTGATCCAATGAAAACCACGTTTAGCTAATTGTCTTTTACTAATGTCTTCTTTTCTAAAAATCATATCCAGAGAATCTTGTTGAAATGTTCCAAAAACATGAAAGCGAATGGAATCCAATTTTTCATATTTTAATTGATGAACAATAGAGTCATTATACATCTCAATATTTAAAGTCTGTGTGCTATCAGGATTGAATTTGAAATGCACTTTTTTATCATCTGCTTTTAAGACAGAAGCGTAACCTTCCCAACTTTGATAAAACGCTTTCCATCGAATTGAATCCGGAGCGGCTTTTATTTGTAGGCTATCATCGTAATTGTAAAAAGATTCGACGGCATACTTACCATAAAACAAAGGCTTGGGGGCATTTGGTCCATACATTTTTCCCATTTGATTCATTTGATAAAAAGAGAAGCCAAGGTATGCGATCAATAGTATCCACTTGATGATGTTTTTTACTTTTTCATATTTCTGAGGGACAATACTTTGAAAAATATAAGGTTGGACTTGTTGATTGGAAATAAAAAATCTGAAAATCCGCTTTCCATCTAAAGCAATTAGAAACAAACTCATGACGACCATATGTGTTGAAAGTAATTTTACTGGCACATCGTAGCAATAGTTTAACATCATCACATTGAGCATGACTCCAAAGGTCGTTAAAGCACCTAGCATCGTCGTTCTACGTGTGAGTAGGAGAATGCCGCCAATGAACTCTAGTGCGCCTGTAAACATCGTGTAACCTTTTGAGTAACCCATGAAAGTCCACAATAATCCCATCGGAGAAAAATCACCTAACTCTTGATCAAACCTCGCCGGAGATGGGTAACTAAATTGCATGTAATATAATTTAGCCAATCCATAACTGATCATTTGTGCTGCTAAGTAATATCGTAATAAAACGGTAAGCCAGGATAAAAGTTTGCTGTAATTATTTCGTTTATGATCCAATAGACTAATCACGATTCCTAGAATAATTGCGACTACTCCAAAGAATAAAACCTGATAATAATTATAAGTGGTGTCTCCACTTCCGTTTGCAAAAATAGTAATCGGTGTTGTATGTCCTACAAGGTCTGCAAACCATGGAACAATCTTTTGCCAGAGGGGTTCTATCAAATCGGAAAGGATAAATTGAGAAGCATTAGTGTATAGAAAGAAATAGATGAACAGTATAAGCAATCCTATCTTTTTAAGTATGGGCCATTTATTTTCCATAGCGAATGTTTTGTTTGTTCTAGTTTTTAAGTGGTTTGCTTTTACAATGTAAAAAAAAATAATCAGATATTATTAAAGAGAAGGGGAGGAGAATTGCGATGACAAGAAGTTTTTTAATCAAGAGGTTGCAATAGTTTGATGACCTCACAGACGCAGCGGATCACATGGCCGAAGCCTATCACAAGCGTAGCGATCATTTAGCTTGTACGAGAAGGATATGGATTTAAAGATGTGGTAAAGAGGGGAAGGTTTCTGCTGATAGGTAAACTTATTTTTCATTCAGTTCCAGCAATTTAATCAAGGAATCAATTTGATTTTGCGGATTGTATTTTCCTTCGATAATATATCGTTGGCGAAATTTATAATTATACATTCTTTCAAGGAATAAAGAAAAAGCTCCACTGTCAATATGACCATTTTGATAAGCTTTCTGGAGACTTTTAAAATTTCTAAGCCTGTCTTCATAATTGCGGGCATGATGGATAACAACCCAAGGTGTTTGAGCAGCAATTTCTCCAAGTCTTTTAGGATTAGGATAACCAAAGTGTTTAACGTAAGACTCGACTTTAACTAGATTAAGCGAATCGATACGATCAGAGTTTTTAATAAATTTTTGATACTCAGGTGATGTTTTTCCATAGATTTGTTGAATCTCCGAGCCTTGCCCTTGACGGGAACTTTGATCTGTTTTGAAAATTTCTTCTAGATAGTTTCTCTTGTCGGTGTCTGTTTTTAAAAATTGAAATTCAGAATCAGTTGAGTCATTGTTTTGTTCTGTCGTTTGACAACTAAAGAAAATTAAAAGTAAAAGGAAGAGGATGTTTTTGCTCACTTTTTATAGAAGTTTTTCAAGAATGTGTTCTGAAATTAGTTGTAAGTGCTTGGTTTTTAGAACGTAGCTTATTTTATTTTGTGTAGCCGTAGCTACAGAAATTAAAATAGCTGAAGTAAATAGAAATCAATGACTTGCAACTAAATAATCAATTCATTTTTGAACAACTTCATAATTATACATTTGAAGTATGTGATATCCGATGACTCCAAAAATAGTGATCAAAAAGATATACAGGAAATAAGGACCTAGTCCATTTGCTTTTCCAAGTCCTATAAGGATTGTTTTATAATTTATATAAAGGAAAGATGCTGGAAGAATAATTTTTAATGCATTCAATAATTTTCTTCCGACCAATCGTTGATAATCTAATTCTTCTGGAGAATTACTTGTAGGGCCATTTATTTTTAAATTTTTGTCTTTACTTAAAAAATGAAGCAAGGCGAATATTGCTATTCCAATAATAGGAAGCACCCAAACGAATCCTTTACTCTTATAATCATCAACTTCTCCTTTTGCATTGAAATGACTTGGAATCTGTTCTGGTAATTGGTTATAATAAAAAATAGGAAGTAAGATGAGCGCTATCAGAAAACACCAAGCCAATGCTTCTAAATAAATTGGATTTTTATAATCAGCGTTCTTCAAAATTAGACATTTAATTAGGATACACTTATCTGCTATACTTTTATTTTTAGTGTTTTACTCAATGTTCTTTGTCCAAATAACTAAATAAGTGAATGTTAGGGAAGCTCAAAGCTTAAGTTTTTTACATCTAAGAGGGGATTCACTCATTTATATATTTACTCATTCGCTCATTCTTTAATTGGTTTTTAAAAATGTAGAGTAGTTTGTAATAACACTTATTTCATAATTCAGTCCTCACAACTCACTCTACGGATTATCCTTTTTTCTTTTATGGAAAAATCCACCACCACCTATAGACAGCTTGATATAAAAAGTAGAAAGTCCCATGTCATTAGCACCAATAACATCATCATCATTATCCATTTGCCAAGTATCCTTACCTAATGCAGTACGGAAACCTAAATGACCTCCAATGCTAATTCCATCTGTATCTGGAGCAGGGATTTTAAAAATTGAAATTCCTAAATCAAGGATAGGGTATTTGGCTCTGAGTCTTTCTTCGAAATATTCAGGTACCTTAGTTTCTCCAAAAAGTATGGAAGACGGATCATCGTTTTGGATTTCAACTCGATTACTTCCATAACCTATACCGAGGTATGGGAATCCAAGAAATTTATTGTTATTTAAAAGTGCAATGCCTAATTTTAATTCACCACCACCACCAGTAAGTCTAGCAGAGTAAGGCCCCACTTCCTCAGTGGAATGGAATAAACCGAAGCCTTCAGCTCCGATAAGTACTCTTTTTGTAAGAAGTAAAAAGCCACCTGCACCTAATTGAATGGAAGTCCCCGAAATAGAAGCACTTTGACCAAAAGAAGTACTCAGGTCATCATTCAGGTCGCCAGGAGCACCAAAGCCTAGGCCTATCTTTACAAAACCTAGTGCACCACGATTGACATGATCAGCAGGTTGTTGGGCGAATAAAGAGAATGAGAAGCATAAAGCGAATAGTAAACTAAATAATACTTTGTACATGGCGATTATTTTTGATTCTTGACAATCCCTGTGTTTGAAGACAAGCCGTAAACAATATCAACGCTTCTTACAGTCGCTTTTGATCTTATTTACGGCTTGTCCACAGGATTTGTCTAAGAACGTTATTTTTTTCTAAAAATAAAGAAATTTTTGGATCAATTCAAAATCGATTGATTTTATAGTTAAAAGTCTTTGAAGACTTTACAAAAAACAAAGAGGCGATAAAATTAATTATCGCCTCTTTATTTATATCAAAATGTGATTGCTTAACGAATTAAGGTTATATCACCTTTTTCTTTTATCTCTTCACCAGAAGGCCGTCTGAGAACAACCGTATAGATGTATACATCTGAAGGCATATCTTTATCTCCACTTCTTCCATCCCATCCTGTATCAGGTGTCTGATTGTCATAAACCAATTTACCCCATCTGCTGTATATTTTGAATTCAACGATTTCAAAACTTCCACGATATACTACATTGAAGAAATCACTTATTCCATCATTATTTGGAGTAAAGGCATTTGGCATTTGGTGTAATGCAGCGGTTACATCAAAAGTTATGGAGTCAATAAACTCACAACCTGATTGAGAAGTTACAGTAACGACATAAGTAACATTAGGAGTTACAGTAATCGTATCCGTAATCATCTGCCCTGTTGCTCCTGTATTCCAATTGTATACAGCCCCAATTAATGAAGGATCAGGCACCGCAGTCAGGTCAATAATTTGTCCTTCTGGGAAACTGGTTGTATCAGGGTTAACGATGATGTCTATTGTTACACCTTGGATCACATTTACTAGAATATCAGCTTCTGCAAAGTTTCCACATCCGTCAGTATAAACAACATTATAACTTGCTGTATCACTTGGAGTAACGTTGATTGAACTTCCAATTTGATTGTCTACACCACCAGGGCCGTTCCATGTAAATGTTCCTCCTTCTTCAGTACTATAACCATTCAAAGTGATTTCCTCTCCTTGACAAATCGTAATATCTGGGTCAAAAGAAATTACTGGATTTTCAATTACGGTGATCGTTACTTCAGCAGTATAAGGATCACAAAAAGAATTGGTCGCTACTAATGTATAGGTAGTTGTTTGAGTAGGAGTTACCAAAGGCTCTGGTGCATTTGGATCTAAAGTAGCATCGGCTGGGCTAGCTGTCCAGCTATAGACCGTACCTGCTACACCTTCAGAAGCATCGTTTAGAATGACTGATTCACCAACGCATATTTCAGTATCTTCTGTAATATTTCCTGTTGCATCTGGAATGACATTGACTCGTACATCTGCAGTGATAGGACATCCCTGAATGTTTACTTCAATCTGATAAACGATCGTGTCTCTTGCTGTAATTGTTATTTCTGCACACTCTGTACAAGATATTGCTAAATCAGGTGACCATACTGGGTCTGTTCCATTAAACACTTCATTCATTAGTGGATCACCTTGACAAATAGTGGTATCTGTCCATGATAAATCGATAGCGCCAGCATCAACAACTTCAATCAATATTTCATCTGTTTGCGAACAAGCATTATTGACTGTTGTTCTAACATATGTTGTTGTTTCTACTGTTGAAATAACAAGGTTTAAATTTTCTAAAGCAGATTCTGCACCTAATCCTGGACTCCAAATGTGTGTGATATCCGGATAATCTAATGGCTCGAAAGTAGGGGAGACCAAAGTAACGATCTCACCAGGACAATAAGGTGAATCATCAGGAATTGCCGTAATTGGTAATTCAGGAATAGAATCTACTCTTACAAATACGGAATCAAAAACAGTACAAACACCTACAGACATTTCTGCAAAGTACCATTGAGATTCTTCGATATCTACATTCACAACCAAACTAGTTGGATCATCTAAACCTTCTTCAGGAGACCATTGGATCATTCCCGTAGTTGTGGTTGCTGTTAGCGTTGCAATTTCTCCTTTACAGATATAAACGGTGTCTTCCGGCATGATGTTAATCTCAGCTGGAAGGACTTGGATATCTACAGTTGCTGTTTCAGAACAAAATCCACTGGCACTGGTTGCCAATAAAGTATAAGTCGTATTGTCTTGTGGAGTTGCAGTAGGATTAGAAACATCATTTCCTGGTTCTAACTCTGTATCTGGTGTCCATTCATAAGTTGTCGTTGTAAAAGGAATGTTTTCCGCAAGTACTACACTTTGTCCTTGACAGATCAAGGTGTCAGTAGTTGTCAATTCTGGAAAATCAAAAGGGTCAACAGTAACCGTTATATCATCAGATGCAGAACATCCTGCTATAGTTACTGTTGCGGTATAAGTAAAAGTTCCAGCTTCTGGAGTTGCAGTAACTATTTCTTGATCTGTTGCATCTAGTCCATCACCAGGAGTCCATTCTAGGTTTGTATTTCCAACATTATTTACGGCTTGTAATTGAACACTGCTACCTTCACATAAATCAACGGTACTCAGCGCAACGATATCCAATACTGGGTCCACTACTTCTAACCAAATGGTATCCCGATCAGAGCATCCAGGTAAATTACTAATAGAACCTGTTACATATAAGAATTGGCTAGTTGTAGGACAAGCTTCTGGATTCGTTGAGAATGGATCATCTACAATGCCAGCAGGTTCCCAGAAATAATCAACAGCTCCGTCTACTTCCATTACCAAACATTCATTACTACATATAAAAGCAGTATCTATCCCTGTGAAGATATCAACAATAGGAGCATCTGTTATTTCAACTGTGATTTCTGTTAATTCAATATCTCCACATCCAAAATTACTAGTCAATTGGATAATGATCGTTTCAGTTCCTTCAATCAAACCATCAGATAATGGAACGATTGGAAAACTTAATTGAGTTTGACCTGGAGCAATGATTACAGAATCAGGTATTGTTAATGTATAATCGACATCTCTTTCTGCTGTACCTGAGATGACTACATTGTAAGTAGCAGAATCAGGAAGAGCATTACTTAAAGTAATTAAAAGTTCATCATTTGTTCCTGTACAATCTTCTACCAGATAATCAACTCCAGAAGCGAAGTTAACGGATAGGTCAGGCGTTCCTCCTCTAATCTCCGAAATAAAAACTCCAGAGTCAAAAATTCCATCGCCTCTATCTGCGATTGCTAATTTTAAGTGGTAAGTATTACAAGGGATTACAGTAGCTCTTGCTGTAAGACTTTTCTTAATTCCTAAAAAGTCTGAGGTCATTCCATCATATTGAAGGTTGACTCCATTTTCATTATCTCTATAATATTCCCAATTGTTACCATCATTGACATTATCAATAGATACCTCTGTATTTGTTCCGGGAATGGTAGCCATATTCTCTTGGCCATTAAGGTCGACCTCTCCTATGATACCTGGTCCTGATATTAATAATGCAAAAACATCATTTACACCTCCACCAACAAATTCAGGATATTCTTCAGATGCAAATACATATTCGAAAACCAATTCATCGGTAGCTACAAAAACATCTAGTTCAACAATACAAGCATCGAAAGAGTTGATTCCTGTTCCTAGGGCATCCAAATCTGCATCCCCGGCAAAACCGTTGTTTATTCCTAATCCACCTTGATTATTAGGACCTAATGCATTTAACACAGATCCGGAAGTTAGTATTAATCCTTTTTCTAAACCCAATTCATTATTGTCTCCTGCTGTTGCAAATGTTCCATAAGCACCATTTGCACAAATAATCGTATCTATTGTTACTAATGTTTGGGGAGTAGAAACATTATCGATGATATCTTGATCTGAAACATCATTATCAACAGAAAGTCCATCAAGCGGATCACAAGCTACAGCTGAACATTCCCAAGTTCCCGCAAATCCTTCAAACTCTGTTGTTCCATCAGAGATAAATTCTACGGTTAAACATCCACTGGTCGCTTGAGCTGTGAAACACACTCCTCCGTAGCTAGTTCCATTACCTCCACCATTAATAGTGCTGATTATAGGTGAGTTAGTATCTGGACCATCATAAAAGACCATCTGATCATTAAAGCTTTCTAAATTATAATATTCAAGGGTAAAAGTAACACATGCATTTTGACCAAAAGGAGGACAAATAGAAAAAGAGTTATTCTCATTTCCCATATAATCACCATCAGGACCTCCTGTATCATACAGTTCTCCTGTACATGCATTAGAGCCACCTTGATCAACGGTATTGATCGGGTCAATTTCGTCTATACATAAAAGAAAACTTCCCCAGTTTGGAGTACCAGTAGAGGAGAAGTCATTTATACGAATGTAGTAGACTTCATTTGGATCTAAATCCAAAACATCTAATTCAACTATAAATTCTCCATCGTCAGCTGCTCCACATGCAAGAAGTGCAAGCTCATCAAAACCACAGACAGCTCCACGGTAAATCATGATTTGAGGATTTGTCATCGCAGTGGATCCCATTCCATCATCCATACCTGTAACTGTAATGGTATAGTCAGTGATGGTATCACTAGAAGTAAATTGAAACCAAACGTCATTGCCTACGAATGTAATATCATTATTTCCACAAGCACCTGGGCCCGGAATATTATCGTTTCCGATATCCGTTGCAGTTGCATCTTCGTTGGTGAAAAATTGATTATCCGGACAGAATGGTACAACACCAAGATCTATGATTCCGGGACAGTCGTCATTCGCCGGTTGGGCGAATACACTTAGAGTAGAAAGAAGAAAAAGGAAGGTAAAAAGTTTTTTCATCTGAACCAATGTTTAAGTTTGCTGGTAAAAAGGTAATTGGGCACACTTTTATTAGATAAATAGTATACAAAAGAAAGAAAATAATTCGATATATAAGCGAATTAACAGCTTTCAAGTATAATTGCTCAAAATACATACTTTTTAAAACTAAGCATCATAATAATTCTTAAATCCTGTCAGATTTAAGGCAAATCAACATTAATATCGGAAAGTGTCTTTTTTTTGGATTTTAAAAGAGATGGGTTATGGATTTATCTAGAATGAGAAGAGATCTATTTGGCTTCATTACAATGTTCTAAGGCGTTTTTTACATCTTTTACATTAGAATCTCCAAAGTCATTCCCCCAAGAATGGTTAATGTAGTTAATGATATTATTGATTTGAATATCATTTAAGGTCTTGATCCCAGCCATTTCAGTATCGAATACTACACCATTGACTGTCATTGGTCCTTTTACTCCGTTTTTTATCAAACAAGGAAGCTCTTTTTGATTTTCTTTTAAATAATCAGCCTTCGCCAATGGAGGGATCAGTTGTTTCAGACCAGAGCCATCAGCCATATGACAATTTGAACAATGAAAATCATATAAAACCTGACCTTGTGAATAGGGTTTATAATCGCAGGTAAAAAATAAAATAACTACAAATAAGAAAAGCAGGCTATTTATCTTCATTAAGAAGTTGTTCTATGTCTTTTAAAAAATGATCTACTGATTTAGGATCTGTTCCTTCGGCAAAAGCTCGGACATGACGGTTTTCATCTACGAGGATGATTCTTCCAGAATGATCAAACCCTCCAGGAGCATCATCATTGACCAATGCGGTAACGAAATACTCATCAGCAATAGAAAATATCAAATCCTTTTCGCCAGTGACCAAATGCCATTTCTCGGTTTTAATTTCAAGCTTATTTGCATAAGCTTTAAGCGCAGGAATCGTATCGTTTTTAGTATCAATACTATGCGAAAGTATAACTAAATTATCATTGTCTTGAAATTTATCATAGATCTTCATCATTTGTGCTTTCACCTTTGGACAGATCGATGGACAGTGAATAAAGAAAAAATCTGAGACATAAATTTTCCCTTCAAGTGTTTTATTGGTGATCACATTACTATCTTGATCTATAAAACTAAAATCAGGAATAGTGTGATATATGGTATCTCCATTTGCGGTGATATCTCTGTTTCCTAAAATTGGTAATTTTAGATTATCCGGTTGTGCTTCAGAGACGCAAGATGAGACTACCAAACTTAAGATGGCAGCAAATGTAAATAAGAAAGTGCTAATTGAACGCATGATAAAATATATTTGGGTTTGAATTAAGTTTGTTTTTTGTAATCCCGAACAAAGTAGAATTTTTATTGTTTCGACTCGAGTTCTTTCAATAGTTTTTGGCCATTAGCCAAACTAGTCAACATCAATTCTTTTACGGTAATGATTTTAACCTTCTCTTGATTTAAATGGTCCATTGCTATTTCATAGGTGTCATCTTTAGCAGGGGCTTTGTATTCAGCCATCCATTGAGTCATTGCATCATCAGCATCCGATAACTCTTTTACTTGATCACGAATATCATTCAAGACGCTTTCATTTAAAGTCGTATCCTTAGCGATTTTTTTTAAAGCTCTTTGTACCCGATTGATATTAATTCCTTTGGGCATGACTTCATCGTGGATGGCGATAACTTCCTTCTCTAAGGCCTTGATTTTTGATTTGTTATTGACACAGGCGAACATTGTAAGTGAGAATAGAAAAATGGGAAATACTTTCATGACTTGTAAGAGGTGATAATTAGGTTTAAAAATTAGCTTTTTCATTTTAAAATAATGCTTAGTTATCTTAACTAACAACAAAGCTAGGAGACATAAGGTTTTATGCTTAAAGAATGAGAGGTGGAATTTGAAAATTAAAACACAAAAGTAAGACCTATGTAATATTTTAGGTAACCTTTTAAGGGTTTTATTATATAAAAATCTAAAACAGACAAATGTTAGTAAAAATGCTGCTCCTGAAAGGAAGATTAATCTCCTTTTTGTACTTAAAAAAGGATTAATAGATTACTTTTGTTGAAGGTTTCCAAACAACTATGAGAGAAAATTGTTATACACTAAAATCTTCCGCTTTTAAAACAAAAGATACTACTTAGATACTAACACTTTTTTATCATATAATAATTTGTGTTATGAAACGTCAGAGAGTAATTGTATGGTTTCGGCAAGATCTAAGACTTCATGATAATGAAGCGTTAACCGATGCCCTTAAAAGTGGAGAAGAGGTTTTTCCAATCTATGTTTTCGATGAACGGGTGTTCAACGGAAATACAAAATATGGTTTTAATAAGACTGATAAATATCGAACTAAATTTATCATCGAATCAGTTCAGGATCTTCAGAATTCACTTCGGAAGTTAGGAAGCGAATTGATCATCCGAGTTGGAAAACCAGAAGAAGAAATCTTCGAAGTCGCTCAAAAAATAAAATCAAGTTGGGTTTTTTGTAATCGAGAACGTACCCGTGATGAGGTTCAAGTTCAGGATTCTTTGGAACAGAAACTTTGGTCCATTGGTCAGGAGATTATCTATTCCAGAGGAAAGATGTTGTATTATACTCAAGATCTTCCCTTTCCTGTTCCTCATTGTCCAGATGTGTTTAGCACGTTTCGAAAAGAAGTGGAGCGGATTGTTCCTGTTCGGGAACCTCTTCCAAGGCCACAAGAGCTTTTCAATCAACGAAGTATAAGTGTGGAAGCAGGTGAGGTTCCAAGTCTTTCTGATTTTGAATATGAAGACTTTGAACCTGATAGCCGCAATGGCGCTACATTCAAAGGAGGAGAAAAAGAAGGCCTTAACCGCTTGAAATATTATCTCTGGGAAACGGACTTGGTCAAAGACTATTATGAGACTAGAAATGAAATGATAGGAGGGGATTACTCTACTAAATTTTCTCCTTGGTTGGCTCAGGGTTGTCTTTCTCCAAAGATGATTTATTTCGAACTCAAAAGATATGAATCTGAACGAGGAGATAACAAATCTACCTATTGGATTTTCTTTGAATTATTGTGGAGAGATTTTTTCCGCTTGATGGGAAAAAAGCATGGAAATAAGATATTCCTTAGAGGTGGTACGAAAGAAGAAATAGATCCTAGCCTTAAAAATGAAAGACAGCTTTTAAATCTTTGGATAGAAGGCAGAACAGGTGTTCCGCTCATTGATGCAAATATGCGAGAACTTGCAGCGACTGGATTCATTTCAAATCGAGGTCGTCAAAATGTCGCAAGCTTTTTGGTTAAAGACTTGAAAGTCAATTGGCAAATGGGAGCAGAATATTTTGAAAGTTTGCTGATCGATTATGATCCATGTAGCAACTGGGGAAATTGGAATTATATTTCTGGTGTTGGTAGTGATCCTAGAGAAAATCGTTATTTCAATATCTTGTCTCAAGCTAGAAAATACGATCCTAATGGTGAGTATGTAAGGAACTGGCTTCCAGAGCTTTCTGAGATCCCAAAAGATAAAATTCACCAGCCTGATCTTCTTTCTGAAGAGGAGCAGAGCAAGTGTCATATCCGAATTGGTGCTGATTATCCGAAAGCGATGATTAGTACGTCAAAGTGGACTTAGGGAATGAAGAAATAAGTGAATTAAATAATGAGTAAATGAGTGAATAGGGGAGCTTTGATTTTATTCAGTTTGTAATTATTGACTATTAAATCTCATATTTAATCAACTAAAAATCACCACTATCAATTAAAGCAACGACCCCATTCACTCATTCCTGAATTCACTCCTTGTTTTCTAATACTGCACCATCTTCAAAGTATCTAGTCCTAATCTTACTTGGACAAAATCCATAATTCTAGCTTTTTCTTTTCGCTGTGTTGCAAGGGAAGTGCCTTTATTCCAGTCTAAAATCAAAATCGGAATTTCTCCAGTGTTATTAAAATCTGATTCCTTTGCTTCTGCAAAAGCAACTTTATGAATAATTGGAAATGCGGCTTTTAGTTCTCCACTAAACTGTTGGAAAGGAAGTGTGTCAGCGCGAATACTGTCTAGGCGATTTTGTAATTCTATGATACGAAGTTGATCATTGGATTGTGATTCTTTAGCGACTTCTAATTGATCTGCAATTTTTTCGAAATCGCTCAATTTAGTTTCCAGTTTTTTAATATTATTAAGGTCAACTTCTGAAGTAGGAATGATATTGATGATGGTGTTATCGAAGATAGGGTCTGTTGCTCTTAAAGCAGCTTGCATTTTCTTTTCATTAAACATATCACTTTCCTTTACATTGCCTTTGTTTGAGTTGTAAACTTTTATTCCAATTAAATTAAAACTATCTCGCTTTGCAATCTCCCAACTATCAATATAGGTGAAATCATCTTTACAATAATTGATTAAAAATTCTTTTGCATGTCTATTATAGTTATAATCTTTCCAAACGTTATTCAAAATATAAATACTTGGGAGCGTCACTAGAATGCTAAAAATGTAAATCATCATATGCATTTTTCGCTTCTCCTTTTCTGACTCATATTGCTTCATTGGGAAGCGTAGAAAACGTACAATCAAGAAAGTCGCCAAAGCTACTAAGGTGGCATTCAGAAAGAAAAGGTAAAAAGAATTGAACATGAATTCCCAGGCGCCATTCGCAATTCCAAAACCAGTCACACATAATGGTGGCATCAAAGCTGTAGCAATGGCAACGCCCGGAATTGCATTGGACTTGTCAATTCTAGAACCGGAAATAATTCCTGCTATTCCTCCAAAGAAGGCGACCAAAGCATCTAATGTATTTGGAGAAGTTCTGGAAATGATCTCATTAGTTGCATCTCCAAATGGCGTAAAGTAAAAATAAAAAGTACTGGTAAATAAAGCGATCCCAATAGAGATTCCGAAGTGTTGTATTGAAACGTAGAGCGTTTCTCGATCATTGATTCCGATCCCTAATCCGACGCCTAAAATAGGAGACATCAATGGAGAGATAAGCATAGCACCGATGATGACTGCTGGAGAATTTAAATCCAAACCAAGAGAAGCAATCATGATCGAACACATTAGCATCCAGGCATTTGCACCCTTCATTCTTTTATTGTCCTTGATATTTTGAATGGTCCCTTTTCGATCCATTCCTTCTTTAAGATCAATCAGGTCAACAAAAAAATCCCAAACACTAAAAAGAAACCCTTTAAAATTTCCTACTGGATCAGGGTTCGTATTTTTCGGAACTTCCGACATATTATAAAAATTTATTTTTTAAATTTAAACACTCCTCACTCCTCACTCCTAAAGCAAGCCATCCTTCATTACCAAAGTCCGGTCGCTCATCTTTGCCAACTCCTCATTATGAGTCACAATAATAAAAGTCTGTTGAAAGTCATCTCTTAATTTAAAAAGCAATTGATGTAAATCCTGAGAAGATTCGGAATCTAGATTTCCACTTGGTTCATCCGCAAAAACAACCGCTGGATTATTCATCAAAGCTCTTGCAACAGCGACCCGTTGTTGTTCTCCACCAGAAAGTTGGGTAGGTTTATGTTCCAGTCGATCACTCAAACCAAGGTAAGAGAGTAATTCTTTCGCTCGCGCTGTCGACTCACTTTCTCCTTTTTTATTGATAAAAGCTGGGATACAAACATTTTCCAATGCTGTAAATTCTGGAAGTAGATGATGAAACTGAAAAATAAACCCAATATTGGTATTTCTAAAATTCGCTAATGCTTTAGACGGTAATTTCGAAACCTCTTTGTCATTTATCATCAAAGAACCGCTATCTGGTGAATCGAGTGTCCCCAGGATATGAAGCAAGGTACTCTTACCTGCGCCTGATTTTCCAACAATAGAAACAATCTCTCCTTTCTTAATCTCCAAATCAACTCCCTTCAGTACTTGAAGGTTTCCGTAAGATTTATGAATATTTTTAGCAACCAGCATATTTTCTGTTTTTCCTCTATACGAGATTTTGTTTCACCTTGTTCATTTCGACAAGTAAAAAATTCAAAAATAACTAAACAGCATCAAAAATAAGCTTTATTCTAAATTATTTCTTTAGCAACTAAATCTCCATTAGATTCGTTTCTTTTTTACAATACAAATTCAATGCTTCACAAATCATTAAAAGATCTTCCCGTTTTCCTCGCAGGCGACAAAACAAACATCATCGAGGTTTTACACCCTAAAAATGATAATATCGAACTCGACTACAGTCTTGCTCATGGAAATTTAGAAGTTGGGAAATCTTCTTTACCGCATATTTTAAAAGAATGTTCCGAAGTTTATTATTTTTTAAAAGGAAAAGCTAAGGTTGTAATAGGAGAGGAGGAGCAATTAGTAGAGGCTGGAGATACGGTTTACATTCCAGCAGGAGCTGTTCAATATGTTGAAAATCAAGGAGAAGTAAAATTGGAGTTTTTATGTATTGTTTCTCCGGGATGGTATGCTGAGCAGGATGAGGTGATAACTCAGGATTGAAAAATATAACATTGTTTAATTTTAAATGAGCATAAAAGGTATTCAGTGTCTCGCATAAGGTGAGCCCGAAAACCTAATGCCGAATGCCGTTTTTTTTTGTAAGCTTGTAGCAAATTAAAAATTAATTCAAATGGTGATTTAGGGTAAATAGGCTACCTTTACACATGAAGGACATGAAAATTCTACAACTAACAAAGAAGTTTCCATTCCCACTCAAGGATGGAGAATCGATAGCTATAACAAACTTAGCTAAGGCCATGAACGATTTAAGTTGTGAGGTGACTTTATTGAGTATGAATACTAAAAAGCACTTCTTCGATACTTCAAAATTGCCTAAAGATTTCAATCATTATAAAAATATTCATAGCGTTGAGATTGATAATGAACTCAAGGCGAAAGATGCTTTTTTAAACCTCTTTTCTAAAGAATCTTATCACATCGCTCGCTTTGTTTCTAAGGATTTCAAAAACCAATTGATCCATATCCTTCAGGAGGAAAGCTTTGATGTGATACAGTTAGAAACCTTATATCTAGCTCCTTATATTGCCACGATTCGAGAACATTCTAATGCAATTGTTGCCATGCGAGCCCACAATGTCGAGCATGAAATATGGGAACGTATCGCGAGCAACACGCCAAAGAAATTGAAGAAATGGTATCTCGAACATCTAACAGATAAACTCAAGAAATATGAAATTAGTCATCTCAATGACTATGATTTATTGGTTCCGATTACTGAGCGAGATCTTCAACAATTCAGAGATTTTGGGTATAAAAACGGAGCTAAGGTTACACCGATTGGTGTCGATCAAACTCAATACGATCCCGATTATTCTGTTTTTGAAAAAGAGCTTTCTATTTCTTTTATTGGCTCCTTGGATTGGATGCCGAATCTCGAAGGTTTAGAATGGTTTTTAAAAGAAGTATGGCCAAAGGCTGTGAAAGAATTTCCAAAATTAAGCCTGCATATTGCCGGTAGAAATACACCAGAATGGATGTTGCAAATGGAAGTTGAAAATATCCACATTCATGGTGAAGTGCCTTGTGCTCCGACCTTTGTCAATCAGCATCCGATGACCTTGGTTCCTTTGCTTTCTGGTAGTGGGATGCGAGCGAAGATTTTGGAAGGAATGGCCTTAGGTAAAGTGGTGCTCACGACTTCTGTTGGCTTGGAAGGTATCGATGGAAGAGATAAAAAAGAGGTGCTGCTTGCGAATACAAGTGAAGCGTTTTTGGAAGCGATTCGCTATTGTTATGAGCATAAAAAAGATTTGCCTCAGATAGGAAAAGCTGCTCATGATTTTGTGACTGGACGCTATGATAATCTGGAAGTGGCGAAGCGATTGGCTAAGGTTTATCGAGAGTATTTGGAAGAGAAAGGCTAAGAGAATGTGGTTAGTTGGTTTAGTGAAATATAAGTCTCGTCTTTAAATGTTTTTCTCATAAATAGAAAGAAAATATTATTCTTATGTGACTTATGTGACTTATGTGGTTGTAATATTTTTTTGTGAACCACATAAGTCACATAAGAACAGAAAAGTAGAATTCCCTTTAAAAGTTTTGTGAGCACTCTTAATTGATTACTGAATACTGTTCTAAAAATTACTTTTTCTTCGTCTTCACCATAATAATACATTGTCCATCTACTTTGTCAATCACCTCTCCGAATCGATTATAAATTTTGTATTCTAAGATGTTGTTTTTATCCAATCGCTCTATACTTTCTTTGGAAGTTGTTTTGCCGTTTAGAAGATAAGTTATTTTTGCAGGAGGAGTTATAGCATCTTTTTTAGTAGTAACAATAATGACTTGATCTACATTCTTATCCTTTGTTGGTCTTCCGAATTTATCTAAAATTTTTAATTCTAAAATATCCGAAGGGCTTAATTGATCAAAAATTGCTTGATCAGATTTATTTCCGTTTATGATGTAATTGACTACTCTTGGTTTATTTAAATCATTGGAAAGCTTTAGGTTATTAGGATTTACTGATTCTGTAATCTCCACCTCAAAAGAATAATTACTTGGAACGTTATAGCTTTCAACTTGAATCCCCTTAAAGATGAAACGATCTCCTTTTTTTGAACTTTTAATAGCAAGTTCAAGTGAGTTAGTTTGTAAAAGTGGAAACGACTGCCACTCGAAATTTTGAGGACTACCATTTATGGATATTTTCTCTATCTCTTCAAAATAAGTATCCGCATTTTTATAAATCGCATTTCTGCTTAAGAGATGATTGGAGAGCGCCTTTGTTGCAAATTCAGTTCCTGTCATTTTTATTTTATCACCTGTAGTGAATTTTCGATCTCCCCAATCCATTTGGAAAGAACTTTCTGGAAAAAGTGCAATCCTTAAATTTAATACCAAATCTTCTCCATTTGGTTTGAGGTTTTTAACATAAATATGTGATTCTTTTGTTTTGTCAACATTAGCAAGCAAAGCGTTTAGATCAAATTTAGAAAGAGGATCACTTTCTTCGCCAATTCGAACATCTAAGTTGTAAGAATATTTTTTGCCATTATTTCTGTTTAATAAAATAGGAGATAGGGTGCTTAGTTTCTCAGCAGTTTTATAAGTAAAACTAAAAAGAGGAGGGTTTACTTTTTTTCCATCACCTACTTGTTCCGTAAGTTCAAATTCAATGGCTCCAAATTTCAAAACGTAAGGACGATCATATTTTTTGTTTATCGTTTTTTGCGAATTTTCAATACTTAATATCGAAGTTTCTGAAGTCGTTTCGATTCCAGAAACGATGCTATCGGTATTAGCCAAATCAAAAGAAAATAAAGCCAATAAAAGCATAAGAATCGGAGCGATTGAAATTATTTTTAATAAATTTATTTTTGCAGATTTTTTTTGATACATCATAGCTAATCTATTTTTAATTTGTGAATTAAATGAAGTGACTACTTGATTTGGTTTTGCAGAAGTGAAGAGATTGAATAGGAGAGAAGCGTATTTTTCGCGTTCCCCAGAGAGATTTAAAACATGCTGATCTGCAATGTATTCATGGATGGTTTGCAATTGTTTTCGAAAGAGATAAATAAATGGATTGATCCAGAGAATAGCGACGATGATTTCCATCATGATCACATCGATACTATGTTTTTGGCGGATATGGATTTTTTCATGTTCGAAAATAAAAGATGTGTTTTCGTCTTCTTTTCCATTCCAAAAAAGATAATTGAAAAAGGAGAAAGCTGGAATTTTTGATTTGATGATGACCGTTTTATATCCATCCTGTTGTTGAATATCATTTTTAGAAATCAAAAGTGCAATTTTACCAATGCTAGCTAATAATTTTAGAATAAAAAAACTTCCTATAATTATATAAAACCAGAAAAATAATTCGCCTAAAGAAATACTAAATCCTGTTTCCTGAGTATATATTCTTTCTTGAAAAAGAACTTCACTTTGTTGAAAAGTCTCTATACTTTTTGGAATGAAATTTAAGGCAGTTGGAGTGTTGTTTTCAATAGTGGAGATACTTCCAAAATTAATCAAAGGTAAAGCCAAAGCAATGATAGGAACAACAATTAAGTATGCTCTGTTGAATTGAAAGAAGGTGTCCTTTTTTAAAATATAATGATAAAGCAAATAAAAAATGACGATGCAGAAATTCGCCTCGAGAAGGTACTTTATTGGAGAAATTGCTTCGATCATTTTTGATTGTTTTTGTATAAAATAAACGTTGAATTTTAATTGACCACAAAATCACAAAGGCGTAAGGATTTACACGCTTATTTATTTTTATCTTTCAATTTCTCAAACCATTCTTTCAATTCCTCTGGATCGACATTCTCCTCTTTCATAAAATAAGAAATGACCTGCTCTGGTGAACTACCAAAGTAATTTTGCATCATGTTTTTGAAAACCTGCTTGCGATATTTACTCTTTTTTAGAATTGGGAAATACTGATAAGTCGTCCCAAAAGCTTGATGCCCAACAAGGCCTTGATCGGCTAGTTTTCTAACCACTGAAGCAACCGTCGTGTATGGAGGTTTTGGATCTGGAAGTTCTTGCATGATCTCTTTGACCAAAGCTTTTTTTAGATTCCAAAGGATCTGCATTATTTGTTCTTCTTTGTAGGTAAGTGGCTTATTCATAATTCAAATATAGCTACGATTTTTTAGAAATACAACTATTTTTTAGTTTGTCTACTAAATTTTAGTAGAATATATACAAATTAAAAATCACTTCAATTGCCTGATATCTTTTGAAATAAAACTCAAAACTTTCCTAAACTTAGACCTCAAAATCCAATAATTCAATTAATTTTACTACTCAAAAGAAGGTCAATTTATGTTGACGTAAAAAACTGATATTCAATCATTTGTAAATAATGCTACTATTTTTTAAAATATTGTTTTGGGGAAGTGTCTTAGGATTGTTTCATTCCTATGTGCTGTATCCTTTGATTTTAAAAATAAAGGCAAGTGGTAAAAAGCAAAATGAGGTCTGTTTTTCTAGGACTGATGAACTACCGACGGTCTCTGTGATCATGTCCGTCTATAATGAAGAAGGTGTGATCAAGGAAAAAATGGAAAGCCTTCTTGCACTCGATTATCCAAAAGATAAGTTGGTGATCTATATAGGATCTGATTGTTCGGATGATCAAACCAATGCGATTTTAGAAAATTATCAATCTAAAAATTCGCATCTTCACTTTCATCCTTTCAAAGATCGTCGTGGAAAGCCAGGAGTCGTTAATGATCTCGCCACCATCGCATTTAAAGAAAGAGGAAAAACTAGAGAACATATTCTATTGATGACTGATGCCAGTGTCATGCTCCAAATGGAAACGCTTTTCGAATTGGTAAAGCATTTTAAAAATGAAGAGATCATGATTGTCGATTCTAATATGGTAAATATAGGAATGAAGGCAGAAGGGATTTCAATGTTAGAAAATCAATACATTAGTTCAGAAGTTGGTTTGAAAAATCTGGAAGGTTTAGCATTTGGAAAAATGATTGGTCCATTTGGTGGATGTTACACGATTCGAGCTAGTCACTTTTCAATGATCCCTGATAAGTTTTTGGTGGATGATTTTTATATCACGATGCGAGCTTTTGAGATTGGAGGGAATGCGATTAATGAGATGAAAGCTATCTGTTTTGAGTCTTTACCAGATGATATGGGAGAGGAGTATCGACGCAAATCTAGAATCTCAGCAGGGAATTTTCAAAACCTCATGACTTTCCGACATTTATTATACAAGGGTAATAATTTGAGTTTTGCCTTTTTCTCACATAAAGTTTTGAGATGGCTAGGCCCCTTTTTTATTATCTTTGCATCAATCAGCGGATTAATTTTAAGTCTAAGCGGGAACATCCTCTACCAATATTTGTTCATATTGATGATAATTGGAGGAATTGGTGTTCCATTTTTGGATTTTATTTTTAAAAAGTTGAACATCAATATAATAGGCTTTCGAGCAATCAGATATTTCGTAGTGATGAATATTGCTTTGCTTGAAGGATTTTTTAAATTTATTAAAGGAGTTAAAAACAATGTTTGGCAACCACCTAAGCGTAACTGAAAAACCTGAAAAATTGGAACTAAATACCATAGAAGAAGCAATCGCAGACATCAAAGCCGGAAAGGTAATTATCGTTGTTGACGACGAAGATCGAGAGAATGAAGGAGACTTCATTTGTGCTGCAGAGACCGTAACTCCTGAGATTATCAATTTCATGGCGACTCATGCCAGAGGTCTGATTTGTACACCAATCGATGAAAAACGAGCGGATGAATTAGAGCTGGATATGATGGTTTCTAGAAACAGCGATCCGCATGAGACGGCGTTTACAGTGTCGATTGATTTGATCGGTCAAGGCTGTACTACTGGAATATCTACTTATGATCGAGCGACCGGAATTAAAGCGATGGTTGATCCAAATATCAAAGCGTCTGATTTTGCAAGACCGGGACATATTTTTCCATTACGAGCAAAGACTGGAGGAGTCCTAAGAAGAACAGGACATACTGAAGCGACGATTGATTTGGCTCGATTAGCTGGTCTTCAACCGGCAGGAATATGTGTTGAAATTTTAAATGAAGATGGTACAATGGCTCGTCTCCCTGAGTTGTTGGTTCTTGCTAAGCAGCATGATCTAAAAATCATCTCTATCGAAGATTTGGTAGCTTACCGAATGCGAACAGAGCGTATCGTCAAGCGAGAATTATCTGTGGACATGGATACCAAATATGGAAAAGTTGAAGTTATTGCTTTTACGCAAATTACTACAACTGATACGCACCTGGCTATCAAAACTGGAGATTGGGAAAGTGATGAGCCAGTGATGGTAAGAGTACATTCGAGTTCAGAAACTGGTGACATCATCGGTACGCTGTTTGAAGACCATGGAACGCAATTACAAAAATCTATGGAAATTATCTCCAAAGAAGGTAAAGGTGTTTTGATCTATATGCGTCATGGTGAAAAAGGAAATTCTATCTTGAATCACCTTAAAACTTATGCCAAAGATGCTCCAGAATCAAAGGATGGTACAAAAAGTATGGAGCAAAGAGATTATGGAATTGGTGCACAGATTATCCGTGAACTGAACATTTCTAAAATACGACTCATTACAAATTCTTCAAAGCGTCGAATCGGATTGATTGGCTACGGTTTGGAGATTGTAGAGAATGTGAATCTAGACATATAAGATTAATGAGTGAATGAAACAATGAGAGAATGATTGAATGGGGGAGTTTTGGTTTTTCATTCAGGATGAATTTTTGATTACTAAACTCATATTTAAATTCGTCAAAAAATACCATTATAAATTCAAACAAGCCCCCATTCACTCATTCCTAAATTCACTCATTTGCTCATTTTTTAATCCACTCATAAGGATGCGTTACGAAAGAAAATATAAGGTAGAAAGTTTTCATCCGGAGGTCGTTCGGCAGATTGTCAGAAGTCATCCGGCATCCTTTCGGAAGATATTTCCAGATCGTCAGATCAACAATATTTACTTTGATACGGCTAATCTTGTAGCTTATAATGAAAACGTAGATGGGGTAGCGGAGCGTCGGAAATTTCGGGTACGCTGGTATGGAGAAGATATTTTTAAAATTGAAAATCCAAAAGTAGAAATCAAGATAAAAAGTAATCTACTTGGAACCAAAGAAACTTACCCTGCGATTGATTTTAAATTGACAGATCTAAAA
>CAKZTD010000062.1 GCA_937921595.1 uncultured Saprospiraceae bacterium | reverse complement strand
TAGAAGAAAAACCTGATGTCGTTTTAGTCGTTGGTGATGTCAATGCCACAGCAGCTTGTAGCATCGTTGCAGTAAAGATGGGCATCAAAACGGTTCATGTTGAAGCGGGACTAAGAAGTGGAGATCGAAGAATGCCAGAAGAAATCAATCGGATGATCACCGATGTAATTTGCGACCATCTTTTCGTCCACGAACAAAGCGGAATGGTCAACTTGGCCAAAGAAGGTGTAGCAGATGATAAAATTTCTTTTGTCGGTAATGTCATGATTGATTCCCTGATTTACTATAGAGAAAAAGCTAAGCAGGAGAAAATTCTAGAGCAACTAAAAGTTAGCCCCAAAGAATATATCCTAATGACGATGCATCGTCCTGCTAATGTCGATAACAAAGAGAGTCTCGAAGATATTTTAGAGATTATTGAGAATGCAACAAAACACAAAACGGTCGTCTTTCCAATACATCCAAGAACGGCTAACAATATTAAAAAATTCGGCCTCGAAGACCGACTTAATAGTATTAATAATCTTTCACTTCTAGGGCCTCAGGGTTATCTTCAGTTTTTAAACCTGATGGATAATGCTAGTTTGATTATTACAGACTCCGGAGGAATACAGGAAGAAACAACTTACCTCCAAGTACCTTGTATGACTTTCCGAGATTCTACGGAAAGACCTAGTACGGTCGAGCTAGGAACTAATATCCTGATGAAGGATCTAAACCCTGAAACAGTTAGAATTCAAATGGAAAAGATTCTAAATGGCGAAACGAAAAAAGGAATCATTCCGCCACTTTGGGATGGGCATACAGCAGAACGAATTGCACAAGTACTACATGCTTTATATGGTAAACAAGTTGTAGAAGCCTAAAATAATTTTCTACAGCTATTCGATTAAACAACTGAGTAAAAAGAATGAAACAAATCATACAAAGTTTTAAAACTGGAGCAACTGTCTTAGAGGAAGTCCCTGCACCACAAGTTCGCACTGGTCAAGTATTAATCAAAACGACTCGAACACTAGTTTCTCTTGGAACGGAAAGAATGCTTGTCGAATTCGGAAAAGCTAATCTTTTACAAAAAGCCAGAGCGCAACCGGATAAAGTGAAGATGGTCTTAGATAAGATAAAAGCGGATGGTTTAATGCCTACCTTGGAAACAGTTTTTAATAAATTAGAACAACCACTTCCGTTAGGTTATTGTAATGTAGGACGGGTTATTGGAGTTGGAAAAGGAGTAACCGATTTTAGCGTAGGTGACCGTGTTGCTTCTAATGGACAGCATGCAGAATTTGTTTCTATTCCTCAAAATCTAGTTGCACACATCCCAGATAATGTAACCGACGAGGAAGCAACTTTCACGGTTATCGGAGCTATCGGATTGCAAGGGATTCGTTTGACAAATCCTACCTTTGGAGAAACCATTGTTGTCACTGGTTTGGGTTTGATCGGATTAATCACTGCACAGTTACTCATTGCAAATGGGTGTACAGTCATCGGAATTGATCTTGATGAGGAAAAGTTAAAAATAGCAGAAGCTTGTGGTGTAAAAACTATTAATCCTCGTGCAGGTGATGATCCTGTAAAATCAGTCATGGGATTTACCAATGGGGTAGGAGCTGATGGAGTCATTATTACTGCATCCGCCAAAACCGATGATATTATTTCTCAAGCTGCCAACATGAGCAGAAAAAGAGGACGTATTATTTTAGTAGGTGTTATCGGACTTAATTTAAGTCGTGCAGAGTTTTATCAAAAAGAATTATCTTTTCAAGTCTCATGCTCGTATGGCCCGGGTAGATATGATGATGACTATGAACAAAAGGGAAAGGATTATCCACTTCCTTTTGTACGCTGGACGGAGAAGAGAAATTTTGAAACGATACTGCAATCCATCTCTAGTCAAAGACTAAATGTCAAGCAATTAATTACAGAAATTATTGAGTTGGATAATTACAAAGATATTTATGGAAATATCGGTCAATCAAAATCCATCGCCTCTATTCTTTCTTATCCAGAAGATAGTAAGCCTACCGCTTCGGTAACCATTAACAGTAATACTTTTTCTGGTTCTAAAGGAATACTTGGTGTAGTAGGTGCTGGAAATTTTTCTAAAATGACCATGCTTCCTGCTTTAGATAAAGCAAATGCAAAAATAAAATACATCTCTAGTGCTGGTGGAGTAAGTGGAACTGCTTTGGCAAAAAAACATGGTATTTCAAAAAGTACAACAGACTTCAAAGAAATGCTTTCTGATGATGATGTCGACACCGTTATTATTACCACTCGACATAATTTGCATGCGAGTATGACCGTAGAAGCATTGAACGCTGGTAAAAATGTTTTTGTTGAAAAACCACTTGCTTTAAACGAAACGGAGCTTCAGGAAATACTCAAAGCCTATGACGCCAATAATAAAAATGTAACAGTAGGATTTAATCGTCGCTTTTCTCCACATATTCAAAAAATGAAATCTATCATTTCTGAGAAAGCCAGTAAAAATATTATTGCAACAATGAATGCCGGAGCTATTCCACCAGAGGTTTGGGTCCATGACATGCAAGTAGGAGGCGGTAGAATTATCGGGGAAGCTTGTCATTATATTGACTTGATTACATTTTTGACCGGCTCTAAAGTAAAGTCCGTTTGCATGTCTTCTATGGGGGTTAATCCTCAGGAGAATACAGACAATGTTTCCATTCTATTGAAATATGAAAATGGGGATAATGGGGTCATTAATTATTTCGCGAATGGATCAAAATCTTATTCAAAAGAACGAGTTGAAGTTTATGCCCAAGAGCAAACCATTATCATGGATAACTTTAGATCCACCATCGGTTATGGTACAAAAGGCTTTTCCAAATTAAAAACAAAACTGGATAAAGGTCATAAAGCACAGTTTGCTTTATTGGTAGATCGCGTAAGTAAAGGTGGAGAACCACTTATCCCTTTTGATGAAATCGTAAATACAACAAGAGCTTCATTCGCCGCAATTGAAAGTTTAAAATCAGGAGCGTGGATTAACGTTAATAAAATTAATGAACAAACTCCAGCTATACTCGCAGATATTTAAAAACATGGGCTGGGACTATGTACAGTTCCGTGTGATCTACGAACTAAAACGGAAGACTGGTTTATTGAAAAAACAATTTTCAACTAATCCTCCTGTCGAGTCGTTTATAGGGTTGAAGGAATGGAGACAAACTGCTGTTCCTTTTTTCTTTGAATCAAAGTCTAGTCTTAATTTTCCTAAGGATAAAAATACAGGTCTTCAAAAAGAATTCGATGCTTACCTAAATGGAAAACTTCGATATTTTAACGCTGAATTAATTGATATTGGAAAAAAATATG
>CAKZTD010000061.1 GCA_937921595.1 uncultured Saprospiraceae bacterium | reverse complement strand
AAGTTTTTCATAATTATATTTTTAACATTCATGACTATTCAATTTTATACTTTATCATTTGAGGTCGACGATTCAAATCAAGCTAATTAGCTCCTTAGTTATTAAGTAGTTTGACGGAATTATTCAGGAGTTACTTTTTTTTAAGATATCCCAAAACTTCCAACACAATTTCCTTTTAGTCAATTGTTTATGAAATTTTCAGAATATCAAAATAACTCATTAATAATCTTCATCCGTCACTTACAATACAAAAATGACCTTTATATCCGCTCAGACCAAGTACATTTTCCCTATTTTGCATCATAAATATTTGTTTTTAAAAATATAAATAATTGATTTTCAATTATTTATATTTTATTTTGTCTCAATAAACCACCACTAAAATGATAAAAAGTCGCCTAATTGAACTATTTAATGCATTCTCTAAGAAAGAAATCAAGCCATTAGGGAAATTTATTGCCTCTCCGTTCTTCAATCAACGGGGACATGTAATCCAATTATTCGATTATTTAGTGATGTGTAAGTTTGAAAAAAATCGCACACCTCTGAGGAAAGAGGCTTTTCAGAAGTTGTTTCCAGATCAGCCATTTGATGATCATAAATTACGGCTAAGTATGAGTCTGCTTCATAAGGTTTTTGAAAAATACTTAATCTGGCAGCAGATCAATAAAGAGGAAACTTCTGCAAAGATAAAATTAGCGACGGCTTATCGAGAATTAAATTTATCTCGCCACTTTATTAAAACCAGCTCAGAGATCAAAACGTTGCAGAATAATCAACCTTTTCGAAATGCGGATTTTTATCAAAATCAGTATGAAGTTTATCTAGAAGAATATCTTTTCTTTTCAGAAAATAGTAGAATGGAAAACATCAATCTTCAGAGTGTTCAACAGAATATGGATATCGCATTTATGACTTCCAAACTTCGTCAAAGTTGTTTTTTATTATCTCATCAAAACATCTACAAAAAGGAATATGATTTTGGAATGCTTCAGCAGATGCTCCATCATATTGAGCAAACGGATCATCTAGACACTCCTGCAATTTCGGTTTATTATTATTGTTACCATGCATTGGTTCAACCAACAGAGTATGTCTATTTTGAAAAATTTAAAGCCTTGGTTTTTCAATATCAATCGCATTTTCCGAAAAGAGAAATCAGAGATTTATTTTTACTTGCAACCAACTATTGTATCCGTCTGATGAACCAAGGGGAACGACGATTTGCAAAAGAAGGTTTGACCATCTTTAAAGAAGGCTTAAAAAACGAAGCGCTGTTAATCAATGGCACACTTTCGCATTTTACTTATCGGAATATCGTAGCGATGGCTATCATTTCGAAAGACTATGATTGGGTCGAAGGTTTTATTCAAGATTATAAAATCAGACTAACAAAAAATCATCGCGAAAATATGTTTTCTTTTAATCTTGCTTGGTTGGAATACGAACGAAAAAACTATGATAAAGCTTTGGATTTATTAAATCGATCTACTTTTAGCGACCTGCTTTTGAACCTTTCGGCAAAAACGATTGCTATGAAAATTTATTATGAACTCGATGCTTTCAATTTGCTGTATTCTCACCTTGAAGCAATGAAAAAATTTATCAGTAGAAAGGAACTAATTGCTTACCACAAAAAGAATTATTTAAATACGATTAAGTTTACGAAGAAGTTATTGGAACTTCCGATTTCTAATCGTGAGGTTAGAGAAAAATTAAGATCGGAAATTGAAACGACGGCGTTGGTTGCCGAGAAGAGGTGGTTGTTATCGCAGTTGGGGTGAGTTTTTCAAGTGATGACGAAAAATCAGATGCAAGTAGCTTTAGGCCTTTTTTCTTATGCGTGCAAGTTACAAACTTGCATTATATCTCACTTCCAAGTTAGACTCGCATACTCGTACTAAACTTGAAAGAGTGAGCTTTAATTAAAACCCACAGCTCCCGTAAAACTGCGTATCGTTAATACTCAATATCTGATCCAATCGAATTTCAGTATCATCAGGTAAGACTACAAATTCTTCTTTGTTTCTGGTGACTAAAGTTTTGATTTTACTTTCAACTGTTTTCACTGATTTACTATTTTCAAAAAAAGCAATGATCACCACTTCTTTGCGAGAAGCATGCATTTCAAGTACATCATAAAACTGACAGGCGAGTGGAATATATTTTTCCATTTTTATCTTTTTCTTATTTTAAAATCAAAAACATCTGGCCGTTGATAATGTCCCGAAACATCGAGTGTCATTCCTTCTTTAAAAATCCGATCCATGTCATCCATATCGCAATAAAATGTTCCATCCAGATCGTACTGAGGCTCCATCATATATTGTCCGTCGGGACCGATGATGGCACTACCTCCGTTTAAGATCACTCCACCAGGGTGGTTCGTAATGTGCTCCGGTAAATCTAGCTCAGGAGGGAAGTCTTTTCCATACATCATCTGTCCAACAGCGATCACATAACATCTTCCTTCAAAAGCATATGCTCTACTCGCGATTTGCAACATATCATGAACTCTTGGCCATAGTGCAATATGAATGTGCTCACCAGAATCATGCATTGCTTGCCTAGCGAGCGGCATCCAATGTTCCCAACAAATCAATCCTCCAATTCTTCCAATTTCTGTATCCACTGCTTCTAAACCTGAACCGTCGCCCATTCCATAAAGCAATTTTTCGGTGTAAGTAGGCATCAATTTTCGACGATGATTAGCTAAGTCTCCTTTTTCATTTATGATGATCATCGAATTATAAATCGTTCGATTTCCAGGTCCCTTTTTGACAACCTCATTCGCTCCACTGACGATCACCATGTTATGCTCTTTAGCCAATTTACACAAGGTCTCAGTCTCCGGTCCCGGAACGGTAATACTATTTTGATACATCCTAGAGTAGACAGCCTTAGTCGGCTCGTGATCCCAGATCGCATAGCCATTACAATGATCCAACCAAGCAGGATATCCTGTCAGCCAGGTTTCTCCAAAAACAATCAAATCCGTCTCTTCAGTAGCTGCATCTAAGATGATTCCTGTCATTTTCTCCATACTCGCCTTCAAATCTAAATAGACTGGCCCCTCTTGAACAATTGCAACTCTAAATGATGATTTCATATGTGATTTTTAAACTATTTGAACAAACAGCTCTAGCCTACTGGCTCCTTTAATACCGTTTGAATTCTTATTTCTTTTTCTAAAGTACGATGCACTGGGCAACGATCAGCGATTTCCATCAAGCGACTCTTTTGTTCATCAGTCAAATTCCCCTCCAATTCTATAATTCTATCAAAATGATCAATTTTCATTTCTTTTTCTTCACAAGCCATACAGTCATCAACATATCGTTTTCCATGATCGAGATGCACCTTCACTTCTTTCAAATCCCACTTCTTCCGACGAGCATACATCTGCAATGTCATCGCCGTACAGGCGCCCAAAGCTGAAGACAAAAGTTGATACGGCGAAGGTCCAAAATCATCGCCTTTCACTTCTTCAGACTCGTCTGCCAACAAACCGTGATTACCTGCCATGATCTCAGTAGTGAAACCAATTTCACCTAACTTAGCTACAACCTGACGCTCTGTTTTTAAAACTTCTTTCTTAGGTAAGTCCAAATAACGCATGACCCAAGAAGCAATTAAACTTCCCGCATAGGCAGCATCTATTTTATTAGACAACATATGATCAGCTCCATCGAGTGTTACAAAACTTTTAGGATGATAAGAAGCATGATAAATTTGAGCAGCGTTTTTAATCTCAACAACCGTATCTTGTGGAGAGTGTAAAATCAAAATGGGCTTCCGAAGTTCTTTCAACAATTTGAACATATTCTTACTTCGGATATCATCCAGAAATTGTTTTTTGATAGTAAACATTCTACCTCCTACCGATACTTTTGCAACACCTTTTTCTTCAATGGCTTCTAAACTGTCTTCCAAGAGATGGCTCACATGTTCTGGTTCAGAAGGTGTTCCAATCGTCGCAATCGCTTGAATTGATTCTAATCTCGAAGCAGCAAAAATAGCAGCGGCTCCTCCAAGAGAGTGGCCAATCATTATTTTTGGTGCTTCGTAATTATCTTCTAAATACTGAGCAGCGGCCATTAGATCTTCTACATTAGATGTAAAATTTGTATCTGCAAAATCCCCTTCGCTTTCTCCTAGTCCAGTAAAGTCAAAACGCAAAACACCAATACCATCTAAGGTCAATGCCCGACTAATATGACGAGTGGCTGTTAGGTTTTTATTACCGGTAAAGACATGTGCAAAAAGTGCGAAGGAATGTGGATGTTGATCAGCAGGTAATTCTAATTTTGCTGATAACTTATAGCCGTTTGAATTTGTGAATTCAACTTTTTCGGATCTCATAGAGGAAGGAGTTAAGGTGATTGAAGGAGTTAAAGGAGGATTTTGATTTAGCTAAAACATCATGATTCTGCAAGGCTTAAGCCAAATTGAATCATAATGTTTTCCCTCTTTTAATGTTTAAATTATAGGACTAAACCATATTAAATATTCTTTTTCAAAACAGCCACACTAATATTATGATGTGACGTATCGTATACTGCTTTTCCATCTTTTAATATGATCACCTGTGGTGACTGGTGTGTTACTCCGAGGTCTTTAGCTATTTTATTTGAAATAGATCTGAAACTGAGTAAATCTAAATAGTAAAAAGAAAGTTCGTCAGCTGTAATATCCCACTCTCTTTCTAATCCATATTTAGCACCTGCACTGATTCCACAAGTTACACTATGCTTGAATAAAGCAACTGGCTTTTCGAATGATTCATCGATCGCAGCTTGCAATTGTAATTCTGTTTCAATCGTTTTCCAATCTGCTGGGAGATCGGAATCTCGTGATTTTTTAAATTGATCTAAGAAACCCATATGTTTTGTTATTTTTATAATTATTTTCCAAAATGTCTTGAATATTTGACATTTTATTATTGAAGTTGTTTAAGAATGTATTCTGGAATTAGTTGGAAGTGCTTGATTTTGAGAACGATCCTGCTTTTTCTTTTCGTAGCCGTAGCTACGTAAATAAAAAGAGGAGAAGTTATTCGAAATCAATGACTTCCAAATAAGCCATCAATTTATTTTTAAACAACTTCATTGCTAAAGAAAGCGATCAAGTTGACCCTGATTTTTAATTATTGATCCTGAGTTTGAACTTTAAATATCACCTCATCTCCTACTCTAATAACTCCTCCTTTAATCACTTTTGTAGTAATTCCACCGTGTCCTCTCATTGCATTATATCCACCTGCTCCGAAGTTCGTTTCCATTCGCGAACATGGATGACATAAACCTGTAAACTCAAGAACAACTTCTTCGCCAATGGCAAATTGCTTATCTTTTAAAGACAATAAATTTATACCTTCTACAACAATATTTCTTCTCGTCAATTTAGGGTCAATCTCTTTTTTTAAAATAGAGCCTACTACTTTTAGATGCTCGGCTTGGATTAAAGTCACTTGTCGTTTCCGACTTTTTCCTATATAATGATCTCCGGCCAAACCTGTCATCTCGTCGACTACAACCTCATTCACAGTTTCGATTGCACCTCGTTTTTTAGAACGCAATCCTATCCATTCAATTTTTCCTACTTGAGGTAAAATATTTAATAGTGCTTTCATTTC
Organism: uncultured Saprospiraceae bacterium; assembly: GCA_937921595.1. Taxonomy (GTDB): domain Bacteria; phylum Bacteroidota; class Bacteroidia; order Chitinophagales; family Saprospiraceae; genus JAHDHW01. The sequence goes on along the minus strand of CAKZTD010000061.1, from coordinate 2,904 downwards.
ACTCATGATTGAACTCCCATAAGGTCTTTCGCTTTTTCCAAATCAGGGGCATCAACGTATAACTCGATTTCACCAATAATGACATAAGCAGAATCTTGTTTATTAAGAATGTAACTTTCAATATTATGCTCTTCTAATTTGGCTTTTAAAACATCCACTTCAAAACTTTGATTGGTTGTAAACAATTTTACTGGATTTTTCATATTCTGATGTTTTTGATGAAGTTATTTAAAATATTAAACAAATCTAAGTTTAATAAATCTAAATCTTGATTTGTTCGACTATGTGCTTACTTACCTAACAAAGAAATTTTCAAATTGTCTTAAAAAATGAAAGAAATATCCAGCATTGTCTTAACAGAGACACCTACCTTTAATCCTTTACTCGATTCTGTAAATAGAAGACAACAAAAAATTTTACAAACCAATACAAACCTTAATTTAAAAACTTACTCGATAATTATTAACTTGTAACAACAAACCCCTTAAAGCTAAAATGAATCCAAACATATAAGGTTCCCCCTCCACATTCTCTCATCAAACAAAGAACCCTCTATTGATTCCATTGGCTTTAGCATAGTTTTTGCCTAAAACTAAGCTATACCCCTGAGTATAGCCTGTATTGGGCATTAACATTAAAACCAAAAGGTAATTATGTCAAATCAAACAACTTGGACAGGAAATATCAGTAACCAATGGTCTGATGCTTCTAATTGGACGCAAGGTGTACCATCGATGGGAGTTCATGCATACATCCCTAGTGCTGTCGTTATCAAACAATTTCCTATTGTTTCTAACAATTTAAAGGTCAATTTCACTTTAAAAAACGATGGTCAAATCCAAATTATGGCTGAATTGTACATTCAAACCAAGGGGATTATTCAAAACTATGGTACTTTGAAAAACTGTGACATAGGTACGATTATCAATGAAGGAAATATTATGAACTTCGGAGAATGGATCAATGAAGGGACTTGTGATAATAAAAGACTTTTCAGTAATAACCACCGACTTTTCAACAATGGTCTGATTGATAATGAAAATACTTTTGTAAATCTTGGTAATTTGGTCAATACTGGAGTCATTGATAATCACAAGGCTATTAATAATGCTGGAAATTTAGAAAACTTCAATATCATTAAAAACCACGGTAAGGCTGAAATCTATAACAAAGGTTTTTTTCCAGAAGACTTTATTTCTAGAGAACAAGAAGAGCCAATCCTTCAAAATAATAATCAATTCACTAATCTGATACTCGATTGATTCAAATTTTTAATTTACTATAAAATAAAGAAAAGCCTGTTTTGGATATCCAAAACAGGCTTTTTTGGTGTAGAAAAGTTTAAAATAATCTACATTTTGTAATGAATTCTGAAGAAAGATTGTTAAACTTGTATACCAATACAATTTGGTAATACAAAGATCCGATCTGCCTACTCAATTAAGAATAGGCAGAATTCGGAAAAAACAACTCACATTTTCATTCCCGATGTTTACTTTCATCGGGATTGTTTTTTATATCTCTAGTCGATTTTTCTATTTTTTATAAATTTAGGCTAGTTTACCCACTCCCGCACTTTTTGTTAAGTTAAAATCGACAAGTCTACCAAAAAAAGAGACGAACCATTCATATTTTAAAGAGAATCCTCAAAGGTTAATTTTAGGACTAGCATTTTTTAAAGAGAATCTCAAAAAACATGGCATTCAATAGAAGAAGTTTTTTATCTAAACTTAGCACCGTTGCTGGAACCGTTACCGCTGGGTCTTTACTCAATCCGACTTTGGCCAATAATCTGGAAAAAGCATTCGAAGAAATCGAAACTCTTAGCATTGATGAATCTGCTACTCATGAAGAGTTTTGGTATCAAATCAAAATGGCATACACCGTTTCTCCTACTCACCTCAACTTGAATAATGGTGGAGTAAGTCCCCAACCTAAAGTCGTACAAGATGCAGTTGAGCGTTTCAATAAATTTAGTAACGAAGCCCCTTCATTTTACATGTGGAGAACCTTAGATAAAGGTCGAGATATCATCAGAGCAAAACTAGCAGATCTGGCAGGTTGCTCTCCCGAGGAAATAGCTATCAATCGAAATACTACTGAAGCATTAGAAACTGTTATTTTTGGTTTACGTCTAAAAGCCGGAGATGAGGTCGTCTTATCTAAACAGGATTACCCTAATATGATTAATGCCTGGAAGCAACGAGAACATCGGGATGGCATTGTACTAAAATGGATCAATCATAAACTTCCATCAGAGGACAAAACAAGTTTAATAAATATTTACAAAAATGCTTTTTCTTCAAAAACTAAAATTGTTCACCTGACTCACATGATCAATTGGTCTGGACAATTATTACCTGCAAAAGAAATTATTCAGGAAGCTCACAAACAAGGGATCGAAGTGATTCTAGATGCTGCTCATACTTTTGCTCATATTAATTACAACATACCGGATTTAGGTTGCGACTATTTCGGAACGAGTCTGCACAAATGGCTTTGTGCTCCTTTTGGTAGCGGGATGCTTTATGTAAAAAAAGATAAGATTAAAAATCTTTATCCACTCTTTGCCGCTCCTGAACTGGAGACCGAGGACATTAAAAAATTTGAACATTTAGGCACTCGTTCTATCGCTATTGAAAAAGCGATTGGACAAGCGATCGATTTTCATTTAATGATTGGTCCAGAACGAAAACAAAAAAGACTTTTTTATCTCAAAAAATATTGGACAGAAAAATTAGCAGACCTTCCAAATATTAAATTTCATACCCCTAAGTCTGAAGAATTTTCAGGAGCAATTTCTCTTTGTTCTATTGATGGATTCGATAATAAAGAACTCGCAAACTTGCTAGATAAGAAATACCGCATTCATGTGGTTGGAATTGACTGGGAAAATATTCATGG
>CAKZTD010000060.1 GCA_937921595.1 uncultured Saprospiraceae bacterium | reverse complement strand
TAATGTTCCAGACGGAATGTATTTATTGCGTTTTCATTATAAAGAGAAAGGAAAAATGCTACTTCGAAAATTGGTAGTAGCAAAGTAAGAAGTAAGAGACATTAAGAACGGTGTAAAGTGATATATTTAATGTGTTCTTATATGCCTAATGTGGTTCAAAAAAAGTAAGTGCTAGTATCCTTTGAGTGATACTAGCACTTTCTACTTAGGCTAATTTTACCTGAATCTTCAACGTTATCTCATCCGTCAATTCAATAGAATCTCCTTCTTTAATATCATCAGAAAGATCAAGCCGAGTCGCCAAAACTTCATTGCAAATATAATCGCCATATTTTTCGATAGCTGAATTAATCGCATCATGTTTTTCTAATACGATTACGATTTTATCTGTTACATTGAAGTCTTTATTCTTACGTATATTTTGAATACGATTCACCAATTCTCGAGCGATACCTTCGTCGAGTAAATCCTCGGTCAAAGTCACATCCAAAGCAACAGTCAAAGTGCCATCATTGGCAACTAACCAACCAGGAATATCTTCTGTAGAGATTTCAAAATCTTCCATCGTTAAATCGAAAACTTCACCATCAACATTCAACTGATAACCGCCAGCTTTTTCAATCGCAGCGATATCATCCTGATTAAATCCATTGATCGCTTGAGAAGCTGCTTTCATATTTTTACCAAGACGTTTTCCAAGTGTTTTGAAATTCGGCTTGATTCGTTTTTTGATAATGCCAGAAGCATCCGTGATGTATTCGATCTCTTTGACATTAACCTCAGAAAGAATTAAATCTTTTACACCTTCAACTTGTGCTCGAAATCCTTCGTCCAATATTGGCAAAAGGATTTTTTGTAAAGGCTGACGAACTCTATGATTCTCTCTTCTTCGAAGAGAAAGCACCAATGAAGAAATACGTTGAGCGTAATCCATTCGTTCTTCCAAAGCCTTGTCAATCGCTGAGGTATTCGCCTCAGGAAAATCTACTAAGTGAACAGAAAGCTGTGTTTCTTTATTCGTTACTTCGTTCAGGTTTTTATACATCCAATCCGCAAAGAAAGGCGCCACGGGAGCCATCAATTTCGTGATCGTTGCCATACAAGTATAAAGCGTTTGATATGCTGCGATCTTGTCAGTCTCATAATCTCCTTTCCAGAAACGGCGACGACATAATCTTACATACCAGTTACTTAACTGATCGTTGACAAAGTTTTGGATACGTCGTGTTGCATTGGTCGCTTCATAATCAGCAAAGTCTTTTTCCACATCTTGAATCAAAGTATTCAATAAAGAGATGATCCAACGATCTATCTCTGGACGATCATTCATCGGTACTTCTTCTTGTTCATAAGCAAACTTGTCGATGTTTGCGTAAAGCGTAAAGAAAGCATACGTATTATAAAGCGTTCCGAAAAACTTACGCTGCACTTCAGCGATTCCTTCTGTATCAAACTTAAGGTTGTCCCAAGCCTGAGCATTGGATATCATATACCATCGTGTTGCGTCCGCACCGAATTTACCGATTGTTTCAAAAGGCTCTACCGCATTTCCTTTACTCTTAGACATCTTTTGTCCATTTTTATCTTGGACCAAACCATTCGAGACTACGTTTTTAAATGCTACACTATCGAAAGCCATAACCGCAATTGCATGTAGGGTGTAAAACCATCCACGAGTCTGATCTACACCTTCAGCGATAAAATCAGCTGGGAAATTATTTTTAAATTTCTCTTGATTTTCAAAAGGGTAGTGCCATTGTGCATAAGGCATAGATCCTGAGTCAAACCAAACATCGATCAAGTCTAATTCACGGGTCATCTTTTCGCCATTCTCTGCAACCAAAACAACTTCGTCTATATATGGGCGGTGAAGATCTTTAGGGACTTCTTGACTAAGACCTAGCTTTTCATTTGCTTTACTGATTTCTTTAGACAATTCTTCGATAGAACCGATACAGATTTCTTGATTGCCATCTTCTGTTCTCCAGATAGGCAATGGAATTCCCCAATAACGAGAACGAGACAAGTTCCAATCCTGAAGATTTTCTAACCATTTTCCAAAACGACCTTCACCAGTTGAAGCTGGTTTCCAATTGATGGTTTTATTAAGCTCAGACATTCGTTCTTTCATCGAAGCAGCTCTTACAAACCAACTGTCTAAAGGATAATAAAGTACTGGCTTATCGGTTCTCCAACAATGTGGATAATTGTGTTTGTATTTTTCTACTTTGAATGCTTTATTCTCTGTTTTTAATTTGATCGAAAGCTGAACATCCATTGATCTTTCTGGAGCTTCGCCATCTTTGTAATACTCGTTTTTCACATAAGCACCACCAAACTCTCCAAGTTCTTTTCTGAATTTTCCTTGAAGGTCAACGAGTGGAACAAGATTGTCATTTTCGTCCATCACCAACATTGGAGGAATCGGTGGATTAGCTTGCTTAGCAACCATAGCATCATCAGAACCAAAAGTCGGTGCTGTATGAACGATTCCTGTTCCATCTTCTGTCGTTACAAAATTTCCTTGGATTACTCTAAATGCATTTTCCGGATTTTCTGCCGGTAACACAAAAGGGAGTAATTGCTCATATCGGATTTCTACTAGATCAGTTCCCTTGAATTCTTTGATGATGAAATAAGGAATCTTTTTATCTTCTTTACTATAGTTGTCTAAGTCGCTAAGCTCCTCAGCGGCTACAAATTTTCCAGAAAACTGTTTTCCAACTAATGCTTTCGCCAAGATTACATTACTTGGCTCGAAAGTATACTGATTAAAAGTTTTGACCAAAACATAATCAATCTTCGGCCCAACCGTCAATGCCGTATTCGAAGGCAGTGTCCATGGCGTTGTCGTCCAAGCAAGGAAATGAACATCTCCCTGATCTTTTAGAAAATCCGGAAGACTGTCAGTTACTGCTTTAAATTGAGCAACAACGGTTGTATCCGTCACATCCTTATAAGCACCCGGCATATTGAGCTCGTGAGTACTCAACCCAGTACCTGCCGCTGGGGAAAATGGTTGGATCGTGTAGCCTTTATAAAGGAGATCTTTATTGTAAAGTCGGTGTAGGATATTCCAAACAGACTCGATATAATTATTTTCGAAAGTGATATATGGATTTTCAAGATCAACCCAGTATCCCATTTTTCGAGTGATGTCATCCCACATGTCTTTGTAGCGCATGACGGTCTCTTTGCAAGCTTTGTTGTAATCGTCGACAGAGATTTTGGTACCGATATCTTCTTTGGTGATACCTAATTCTTTTTCAACACTCAACTCGATTGGTAAACCATGAGTATCCCATCCACCTTTTCTTTCTACTCGTTCACCTTTCATGGTATGAAACCGGCAAAACAAATCTTTGACTGTTCTGGCAATCACGTGGTGAATTCCTGGTTTTCCATTAGCAGAAGGAGGACCTTCATAAAAAACAAAACTATTTTCCGTATCACGTTGATTGATACTTTTTTCAAAAACTTCATTAGCTTCCCAGAAAGCTAAGATCTCTTTGTCTATTTCAGGTAAGTTTAAATTCTTATACTCTTTATACATGAGGTACTATTTTATTCTTTTATACTGCATTGACGGCAATATGTTTTGCGAAAAACGTCGCAAATATAGTGAAGTTGTTTTAAAATAAATTGTTTTGAAACTATTTGAGCATACTGTGGTACTTAATAATAGATTTAAACAACGACAAATAAAAAAAGCTCTGACAAACTTAATCTGTCAGAGCTTTTTTATGCATAGCATTAGCAAGTCACAGATTATGGTTTTAACCTCTGAATAATAATGCTAATTATTATATTTGGACAAAAATTCATTAATTTGGATTTCTTTCACAATTATAACCCTTTTGGATGAATATCCGTTCAAAAAAAAGCGTATAATTTTTTTACAATAAATATCAAAAGAAATATGGGACCAGTTTGGGGAATTGACCTTGGAGGAACAAAAATAGAAGGAGTGATCCTTGAAGATCGAGAGGAACTCAATGTATTAAAGCGTCTGAGAATACCAACAGAAGCTCAAAATGGTTATGAGCATATCATTCATCAGATTGTGAGAATGGTAGAAGTCATGACTACTGAAACTGGAATCAAGCCAGATAAGATTGGTATCGGAACACCAGGGACAACGGAGCCTTCTAGTGGATTGATGAAGAATTGCAATACTACGGTTCTGAATGGAATGCCTTTAAAAAGAGATATTGAGCAAGCCTTAGGAATTCCTGTAAATCTAGCTAATGATGCGAATTGTTTTGCAATTGCTGAGGCGACATTAGGTGTGGTAAAAGAAAAAGTACCCGATGCAAGAGTAGTCTTTGGGGTCATCATGGGAACAGGCGTCGGTGGAGGTTTGGTAGTCGATGGAAGAATAATCGGAGGTAAGCATGGTATTGGCGGAGAATGGGGGCATAATTTTCTAGATGATTCAGGAGGAGAATGTTATTGTGGAAAAACGGGTTGCGTAGAGCGAATTCTTTCTGGACCGAACCTGGAAAAATACTATGAAAATATAATGGGCGTACCTCGGAAGTTAGCCGAAATCGTTGAGCGTCATAAAGCCGGAGAAGATGAAGTGGCAACAAAAACGATTCATCGACTGTTGGGTAATTTTGGAAAGGCATTCGCCAATATCATCAATGTGGTTGATCCTGATGCAGTAGTGATTGGCGGTGGTGTTGGAAATATTGACTTATTATATACAGATGGTGCTTGGGAAGTTGAAAAAAACATTTTTAATCATACCTTAGAGACACCGTTTTTAAAACCTAAATTAGGAGACAGCGCAGGTGTATTTGGCGCAGCTTTGTTGTAGAAAGTATAGCTATAACTACATAACCATATTTTATTAGAATAAAATGCTTCAGACCAAGGACTTAAAATATTCATACGATGGGAAAACCATGCTTAACTTTCCAGACATCTCATGTAAGGAAGGAGAACGCTGGTTGCTGTTAGGACAGTCGGGTAGTGGAAAGACAACGCTGCTACACTTGCTTGGTGGTTTACGAACGGCAGAGGAAGGAGATGTCGTCGTCGGTGGGACCAGTCTGAAAAATTTAAGTAAATCTCAACTCGATCAATACCGAGGGAAGAAAATTGGGATCATTTTTCAAAAAGCACATTTCGTAAAAGCATTGACCGTAGAAGAAAACTTAATGCTTGCTCAAAATCTTGCTGGCCAAAAAATATCAAAAGAAAGAATCGAGGATTTATTAGAAAGATTGAATGTAGGGCACAAGCTCAAATCCAAACCAGATTCCCTAAGTATCGGCGAGCAACAACGAGTAGCGATCGCCAGAGCTTTGGTAAATAAGCCAGCAATCATCTTAGCCGATGAACCAACATCAGCCTTAGACGATAAAAACTGCGATGAAGTAATCAAGCTTTTAGAGCAACAAGCGCAACAAGAAAACGCAACGCTATTGATCGTAACACACGACGGCAGACTCAAAGAAAAATTTAAAAATAGAATAACCTTAGACGAATAAATAAGGCCTTCAAATTTTATGAAATAAAATTTGAATAAGCTAATGTGTCTTATGTGGTTCAAAAAAACACCATAGAAGAGAACGCTAAAATAAAAAACAAAAAAAATGAATATCATAAAACTCAGTTGGAAAAATCTAACCAGCAAGCCATTGGCAATGCTACTGAGTTTGGTATTGTTTGCGTTAGGCGTAGGATTAATTTCCTTGCTTCTCTTATTAAATAAACAACTCGAAGAAAAATTTCAAAAAAATCTTGCAGGTATAGACCTAGTCATTGGAGCCAAAGGAAGCCCTCTTCAATTGATCTTGAACTCCATGTATCACGTCGATGCACCCACGGGGAATATTACGATTGGAGAAGCCAAAGCTTTTTTAAGAGAAGGACATCCATTAATTAAAATGGCCGTTCCGATTTCCGTTGGGGACAGTTATGAAACTTACCGAATCATCGGAACAAATAAAAAAATCCTGGAATTATACGAAGCAGAAATAGGGTCTGGAAAATTGTGGGAACAAGATTTCGAAGTGACGATCGGTGCTGCAATCGCAGAAATTTTAAACTTAAAAATCGGAGACGAATTTCATAGCTCTCACGGTTTTGTTTCTGATGGAATAAATGAGCATTCTGATTCAGAACCTTTTAAAGTTACCGGAATTTTACAACCATCCGGAAGTGTTATTGATCAATTGATTTTGACCAATACAGCCAGTATTTGGAAAGTGCATGGAAGCCACGATATGGGAGGGCCAGTACAAGAAGATGTAAAGGATTCGACCATCGTTACACCTGCAAAAACAGGAACTTTATTGGATCATCCTGACGAAGAAATCACAAGTGTCCTTTTGCAATTTAGTAAACGAAATATACAGACGCTTCAATTAGGAAGAAATATTAATGAAAATACGGACATGATGGCTGCGATGCCAGCTTATGAAATCAATAGATTGTATGGCATGATGGGGGCTGGAGAACAGTTGCTAAAAATGGTCGCTTTTATCATTGTATTTGTTTCAGGACTGAGTGTTTTTATTTCCCTTTTTGATTCTTTACGAGATCGGAAATATGAGTTGGCTTTGATGCGAGTGATGGGAGCAACTCAAGCGAAAATCTTTTTTCTCATCATATTGGAAGGTATAATATTGGCCGTCATAGGCTTTTTAATCGGTATTGCCTTGAGTCATATCGGGATGAGTATTCTTTCCAATTATATGGAATCTAGTTATCGATATAGCTTCTCAGGATCGGTTTTTCTGATCGAAGAATTCTATTTACTCCTTGGAGCACTAGGAATAGGACTTGTAGCAGCCCTGATTCCGGCAATTCAAGCCTCACAAACCGACATTTCGGATACTTTAACAGACTCTTAAAGGAATAAGGACTTTAATCTTTTTAACTTTGACTTGCCTCTGGCAAGAAGATAGGGGTTTTGGATTAAGATAATTATGAAATCAAAAAAACAATTCCTTAGTTTATTTCTGGCAGTTCTTTTTACGTCGACAGGGTTGATGGCTCAGGCTACTAAAAACATCTGGACTACTTTAGCCCTGATGAAGTTCGAACGTCACAAAGGAAATGGTAGCGGAGAAGGTAGCCAGATCATTCCTTTGATTGAAGCTTTGGACGGGACAGAGGTGACGGTGAAAGGTTATGTGATTCCACTCAGCGGTAAAAAAGCGCAAAGTCATTTTATGTTTTCTGCTTATCCTTTTTCTAGTTGTTATTTTTGTGGAGGAGCAGGCCCTGAAACGATTATGGAAGCCTTTTCAAAAGATGATAAAAAAATTAAATTTTCTGAAAATTCAATTACTATAAAAGGTATCTTTAAGTTTACTTCTAGAGATCCTAACGATATAATGTTTACTTTGGAAAATGCAGTGCTGGTAAAATAAAATTTAAAAACAAATAACGCTGAACCTTTAGCGTTTTATCAATTATAATTATGAAAAAGTTTTTTCTATTTGTTGCAATATCAATTTTGACTACTTCTCTTTTTGCGCAAGATAATGCCCAAACGACATCAAACATATGGACCACTCTTGGCAAGATTACCTTTAAAAAAGAGTATGATGAAATGATGGGATTCAAAGTTGATGTTCCTGTTTTTAGTGCTGATGTCCAAGCTTTGGAAGGAACAGAAGTAATCGTTCGAGGTTATATTATTCCAGTAGAAGATTATGGTGGACAGTTGGAGTTTGTCTTTTCTGCTTTCCCATATAATATGTGTTTCTTTTGTGGAGGAGCAGGCCCTGAAACAGTTATGAAAGTTACCGCCTCTGAGGAAATTCCTTATACTGCAGAAGCAATCACTATCCGAGGTACCTTAAGTTTGAATTCTACGGATCGCAATGAATTGATGTATGCACTTACCGGAGCAACAGCAGTAGAATAAACAAGTTAGCAACTTAATAAAAGAATAAGTTAGCAATCGTTTTTCTAACTTAAGCCTTTGTTCTTCTGCTAACTTATTTTCCCCCAATCCAATAACTCATCTTCAAAACCAGTGCTCTGTTTTTTACAGAAAGATCTTGACTGGTATAGTTTTCAGTATAGACAAGGAATAAATCAGACATTGGCTGGAATCGCCAATTGAATTTAGAGTTGATATTAAAATTATTACTCTGAGTATTATACTGTACAAAAGTCGTAAAAAAGAGATTTCGATTAAAAGAGATTTCAAACTTAGAACCTACCAATGTGAAGGAGGCATTGCCATAGGATTCTGGAAAATGAATCAATTCTTCATGAGACATGTTTAGCCCGAAGACAGCATAATGCTTACAGCGATAATTCCATTCTGTTTTAAAACTCAATTGATCGCCAAGAAAAACACCTCCATATCCTGCTTCAAGAGAACCGTAAAAACGATTTCTATTTCCAGTATTGTAAACAAGGGAGAATTGTTGGTTTGGATAATTACCACTAGGGAAAGAGTTTTTTAAACCATCAAGTGTAAAAGGGAAAATCAAGTTTGGCGCTCCATCCACAAAGACAACTTCAAAAGAACTCGTATTTTTTAACCGAAGCAAAAGCGTGATTTCATTGCGGTGTTCTTGATACTTCTCTTCGGAACCTATAAAATAGTCTGAGTGAAAAGTCGGACCCCAAAAATCAATTCGACTATTCTTTTTTGCAAAAAATCGGTAATGACCATTTGCTCTTAGATGAGTATAACCAACCCGGATGGTACTGTCTGTTGATTCATTGGTATGGTATAAACGAGGAACAAAACCAGTTTCAGTTATGAAATTTTTACCAGCATGATCTGATCCCAGAAAGAGTGTAGCCTTCGTTGTTCTATATCGAAGTTTGACACTATAGGCATTTGTATGTGTTTTTTTAAAAGGAGTAAAAGCATGATGATAAAATGCCTTTCCGTTCCATTTAGAGTCTTTAGAACGTAAGTCATATTCAATACCAGCTATACGATTGAAATCTTTTTGATAAGAATAAAATTCTTGGAAAGATTGTCGATTAATAAAAAAGCCAGTAAGATTTGAACTGTTAAACATCTTTCTTTGAATGCTAGCGACGGAATAATTTTTAGAACGAACATCTAATTCGTTATCACTTCGCGTTTGGATACTCATTACTCCTACTCTCCAATTGTTATCCAGATTTCCGCTGAGTCGGGCACCAAATAAAATCGGTACAGGGCTATTGTCAGTGTTTCCGATTCTTCTTGAAAAGAAAGGACGAATCCTACTGTTTCCTATATTTGAAAAAAGATCACTATTCTCTAAAAAGAGCAATCGCTTTTCCGGGAAGAATATTTCAAAACGCTGAAGGTCGATCACTTGCTGATCTACTTCGACTTGCGAAAAATCAGGATTCAAAGTAAGGTCGAGATTGAGTGACGAGTTTACAGCAAGTTTGACATCAATACCATAAGTGTTTTTAATTTTATGAGAAAGAGAAGGGTTGTTGAAATCTCTATTGGTGCTAACAGAAAAATAAGGAATGACAGAAACATTACCGATCGGAACCATTGGGGCACTTCCCCATTTTAGAGTTCCAGTTCTCGAAAGCGTACTTATTTTATAAGCTCGAGGTACTGGAGACCAAGTAGATATCTCGTTCTGGGTTCTGTCGTTTCTTGCAAAATTAATCCTCCATTCTTTTTGTTGATCTTTGAAACGGAGTGTCTTAAAAGGAATGGCAATTTCAACGGTCCAAAAGTTAGGACTGTGATTTACTTCTGATATCCATAATCCATCCCAATTTGGTTTTACACCTTTGATTCCTCCATTATCGACAATCCCATCACTTTGAACTCCGAAAGGATTGACGCCAAAATATAAGCCATTTGTTTCATCATTATAAGCATTGATGAAAATTCCAAAAGCATCATTTTCTTTAAATTTAAAATCTCTTTTTAAAGATTGCACCACGTAGTCTTTGTTTGAACGGTGATGACAAATCGCGCTGATGTAAAGATATTTTTCATCATACATCATTCTGACCTCAGTCTTCGAAACAGCTTTTAAAGAATCAAAAGGGAAATTCATTTGGAACTCGTCTGCAAGCATTGCAGTAGACCAGGCTGGTTCTGTCAATAATCCATCCACGAGAATAGACTCCGGACAATGATTGACCGATAAGGATTGCTCTTGTCCACAGAGCATCGCTGTTTGACAAAAGCAAAAGAGTAATATGTACAATCGCCGCTTAATAGGCTTGTTCTTTTGATTGAAGTTATTCAAGAATAAATTTATGGTTTATTGGCAAGCCATAAATTTATTGTAGAACAACTTCATTAGTACTTAAATGAAATAATGGTTAATACTTTGTGGGTTTGTTGTGAGAAGCGTATTGCCTATCCTGGAATAGGCGTAAAGTAAGGAATAGGAAGGGGTTATATTTTTATAAATTATTTAGGATTGTTCTGTGTCATCAATCTTGACCATCCAAATCTTACAGCGAGTAGTAAACCAATAAAAATTAGTGCTATAAAATAAAAAGGAATATTGACAAAAGCGACGACGAATATTCGAGTTCTATCGAGTCCCCACATCAATGCGAAAACGGCAAAGATCATAATCATTAATCCAGATACATTTTTAAAACCTGGGATTTGATCCAGCGCAACATTGTTTTTAATAATCAATAAGGTTACAATCATCGACAATACGGGTAAGATCTGCATCAGAACATCCGTTTCGAGAACTTTGCCTCGATCAAACAAAAACATATAAATATTCAGAGATATCGCAAAGATTCCTGGGATACAAACTAGATAAACCAATGCTGAATAAAAGTATTTCCATGGAGAGAGATGCCCTTCGTTTTTACCCATAAATCCGCCTAAAAATGCAGAAATAATAATAAGAAGATAAAATCCAATAACATAGCTCGGATTATTTCCGATTGCATCAAATAATTCTTGAAGGGTCATGTTTCGTTTGTTTATTAAGGTTTGGTTTAAAACAACCTCCTTTGTTTAGTTTGTTTAGGCATTTACTTAAAGATAAGTATTTTAACATAAGTGTACTTTACAAAAATAAAGCCAAGGAATGAATAATGACTACTAAATTATTAACATTTTTTGTAATGTCAAATACTTTAGAACTTGTCCAAGTTTTATTTTCCTCATCGGGAATAAAAACTGGACCGATTTGAGTCTTTAAAGTCTTTAAATAATTGATGTAGTGGAGAGGACATTGAGGAGGTTTTAATGCTGGTTTATTTTTGGTAACTTTATAAAGGTTCGGGAATGGTTTTTTCTATTAAGTACATGGTAAAGAAAATCAATTAATGAAAATCAAATTTATCATACTCATTTTATTGCTTAGCGCTCAAAACGTTGTTTTTGCTCAGCCTAATATGATTATGCTTAATGGTGAAGAACACTACATTAATGGAGTCAACTTGCCATGGAATAATTTCGGATGGGATTTTGGTCGACACGAGACACTCGGAAGGGGGTATGATGCAGAGTGGTTTGAAAATGCTTTTGCTGACCTGGAAGCTACTGGAGTAAATTGTGTTCGAATCTGGGTTCATTGTGATGGGCGAGCCAATCCTAATTTTGGATCGGATGGCTCCGTAACTGGATTGGATGATGGAATGCTAGATGAACTAGATGATTTTGTTACTAGAGCAAATGATCATTCTTTAATGGTGATCGTTACGCTTTGGTCGCATGACATGCTGGAAGATCATACTAGTGGAGCGGGCCGACATGCAGGTTTACATAGCGATATAATAAGGGATATTGAAAAAACACAAAGCTATATCGATCATGCATTAATTCCAATTGTAGAAAAACTGAAAGACCACTGTAATCTATTGGCTTGGGAGATCATGAATGAACCTGAATGGGGAATGAAAATTGAAACAGGTAATTCTACTTTTCAAACAGTTGAAGCAGAAGAGATGCAACGATTCATGGGGAGGTGTATTCTTGCAATCCGAGCGCATTCTGATCAAAATATCACCATTGGTTCTGCAAAGCCTTTTGGAAATGCAGAGGAGCAGAGCAAAAATTATTGGAGTGAAAGTGAATTTCAAAAAGTAGGTTTTGATTGTAACGAAGTCTTTCTCGATTTTTATTCTTTTCATTATTACAACTGGATGGGAGATAAAGATTCTCCATTTGAGCAATCGGATGATCATTGGGAATTAGGTAAGCCAATCTTGCTGGCAGAGATTGCAACCATTTCAGAAGGAGAGGAGAGTCCGATAGATCTTTTGAATAAATGCCTAGATAGCGAATATGCCGGAATGGTATTTTGGTCTTATAATGCGAGAGATAAATTTAGCGATTGGCAAAATTGTAAAAGCCAGGTAGCGGATTTTAGTAGCGAGCATCTTTATTTGAACTATGACAATTCTTGCGATTCGGTTTTTGTTGAAAGGCCACTTTTGCTTTGCACAATTTATCCTAATCCAACAAGAGATTATTTTAATATTGCTGTTCATTTTCCAGATTTAAGTATGGAAATGGAAGTGGAAATCATGGATGCAAATGGCAGAAGAGTTAGGATCTTAGACGTTCCTTATTCAACCCGTCAAATTGATGTCCAAGACTTACCTGCCGGATTTTATTATATAAAATTAAGAATCGTAGATGAAACTGGGAAAATGATCCAAGGAGATGAATATCGGGTCGTTGTGATGTAAAAACTCTTTCAAATTTATTCGAACGACTGTTCTTCTAAGATTTAATTTATTAAATCTTAGAGTCTCTGCGAACCCTCATTTTCTCTGCGGTTTGTAGTATGTTTACCGCCGAGAAAATGAGAATCGCTGAGGTAAAACAATAGTCAGAGTTACGTCAAACAAAAACTCCCGAACTGTATCAACAATCCGAGAGTTTTATATTTTTTTAAAAACAATATCTTTAAATATCCAATAATAACTTCACTGGATTTTCTAATAATTTTTTCACCCTGACTAAGAAGGTAACTGAAGTACTACCATCAATCACTCGGTGATCATAAGATAAAGCCAAATACATCATTGGTCGGATTAAAACCTCACCATTCACAGCCATTGGTCTTTGTTGAATCGTATGCATTCCAAGGATTGCAGATTGCGGTTCGTTGATAATTGGCGTACTCATCATAGAGCCAAAAACACCACCATTAGTAATGGTAAAAGTTCCACCTTTCATCTCGTCCAAAGTCAATTTTCCATCACGAGCTTTTCCGGCAAGTGCTTTAATTTTTAACTCGATCTCATGAAATTTCAATGACTCCGCATTATGTACCGGAGGAACAACTAACCCCGTAGGTGTAGAAATCGCAATTGAAATATCCGCATAGTCATGGTAAATAATTTCGTTACCATCAATCTGTGCATTTACATCTGGCATCTCCATCAATACCTTAGCACATGCCTTGGTGAATAATGACATAAAGCCAAGTTTGACGCCATATTTTGCAACGAAATCCTCTTGATGTGTTTTACGAAGTTTCATGACTTCAGTGAGGTCAACCTCATTGAAAGTCGTTAACATCGCTGTATTATTTTTTGCAGAAACCAATCGACTAGCAATGGTTCGCCGCATTCTGCTCATTTTCTTTCTACTAGTACCTCTGCTGAAATTTTCAGAAGAAACAACTACAGGGCTTGGAGTAGTAGTAGCTACAGCAGGGCTCGAAGCCGGAGCAGCAGATTTATTAGCCACTGCTTGTGCAGCATCCTCTTTAGTGATTCTGCCACCTTTGCCAGTACCTTGAACTTCAGCAGTTGCAACCGCATTCTCTTTCAAAATCTTAGCCGCAGCAGGAGATGGATGTCCAGCTGCATAAGAAGGAACAGGAGGAGGAGTGCTAGTTGGAACAGGAGGTGGACTTGCTTTTGTTTCCACTTTTGCTGGTGCTTCTTCTTTTACTTCAGGAGCTTTAGGAGCACTACCATTTGATGCGCCCGCAGTAACGGAAGTATCAATCTTAGCAACTAAAGCACCGATTTCAAGGTCGTCACCTTCGCTGGCAACATAGATTAATTTTCCAGCTGCCTCCGCAGGGAATTCCAAAGTCGCTTTATCAGACTCAAATTCGCAAATCGCTTCGTCCAATTTTACAAATTCGCCATTTCCTTTTAGCCACTGGGAAAGTGTAACTTCATTAATGGATTCACCGATTGTCGGAACACGCATTTCTACAACGCTCATATCTTGGGTTTTTGTTATTTCTATTAAGTGACGGGATAAAATATATTTAAAGATAATTCCGCCTAAATACTTATGGTCTACGAAGTCATTTTTAAATAACTTCTATTCTGAAAATGCAAAAATAAAGGATTCTTATGAAAAGAACTGTCTGTATTGAAAAATGTTTCGAATATTCCTAATTGAATCCCCTTAATTCCTTGCTTTTGATCTTTAGTTCCTCGCCGAAAACAGCATACTCCTCACGGTCAAATCGAGCATTGGTCTAGCTTGATGCAGTGCATCAAATGTGCGGAAGTCGAGATTTAGATTGATTTCCACAAATATCGACAGGCCAAAGTTCGATACGGGCTCCAGTGTTCAGATATTTCAACCATTCTTTGCTTGAGTTTCTTTTGATCTGTTCTGGTTTTAGAATAATTACCTTCTAAATCATAATGTTTAATAATCGCATTTTGAATGCCCAAATCATCTATTGGAAAGACGTCTGATCTATCCAATGTAAACATGAGGATCATTTGAACGGTCCATTTACCAACACCTTTGATTTCTGTAAGTTGCTCAATGATCTCATCATCTGAACGTTTTGACCAATCCTCCTGATTAAACAGCTTTTCTTTAATAAAAAAATGAGCAACGTTTTGAACATAGCCAGATTTTTGGCGAGATAAACCAGCTGAGCGTAGTTCTTCGGTTTCCATTTTAATCACTTTTTTAGGATCAGGATATCTGTTTTTAAATAAATCTAAAAAGCGTCCATGGATCGTTGCGGCTGCTTTTACCGAAAGTTGTTGAGAAGTAATAGATCGGATTAAGCTTTCATACACACTACTATCTCTACTCGCTGGCTCTAGCTTGATGTCTTTGATGACTTTTTTAAAAATGATATCTTTTGAAAGGTGATTGATTGCTTTTTTACTCATAATGCAAATTTAAATTGTATCGGACATAGTTAGATGTCAAAAGGCATTCAAATATGAAGATTTTTTATGGTGAAATGCTAGGATAGATATGATTTTTTGTATTTTCATATTATCCCCATAAAGACCCATTATTCAATCTTTAAAAACCGCTTACCCTATGCTTAAGTATAAGCTTACCTTACTTTGGTCTGTAATGTTGACATTCTCCCTTTTTGCTCAAAATAATGACTCCTTAAATATGGAGCAGCTGTACAATTATGATGATGATGATTTGTTAGTAAGTCCTCAAGGGGTTTATTACAATGATTGTTGGGGCTATGCCGATGCTGCAGGAAATGAATATGCAATTATTGGATCTACGGAGCATATCTTCTTTTTTAATGTTACGGATCCTGAAAATACAACCTTGATTCGAAAGTTTTCAAATGGAGATCTTGACGTTACAGGAGGATTGGATTTAGATGCAACAACCTGGAGAGATTTTAAAACTTATGGTGAAAAAGCTTATGCCTGTGCAGATCAAAGTACAAGTAATGAAGGCTTAATCGTTTTCGATTTAAGTGAACTACCAGATACGGTAACTGTTGAAACTCAAACCACTGATTTTTTTACAAGAGCACACAATATTTTTATTGATACAGAAAGTGGGTATTTGTATACAGCCGGAGCTGCGGGGAGCGGAGTAAGTAATGTCAGGGTATTAGACTTGAATACTGATCCTATTGAAGAAGTTGCGAATGTAAGTATAGACGGAGGGTATACTCATGACATTCATGTTGTAAATGATACTGCCTATTGTAATTCTGGATGGGATGGATTGTATATTATAGACTTTACAGACCATGCAAATCCAGTGACTATTGGAAGTTTGGAAAGTTATACCAATAGTGGGTATAATCATAGTGGTTGGTTAACCGAAGATGGGAAACATTATGTCTTTTGTGATGAAAATTTTAATAGGAAAGTAAAAATTTTAGATGTATCTGATCCTGTTAATGTCTCAAATTCAGATATAACAGATCAGTTTTTTTCCAACTTGCTGAACCCTGGAGCAACAAATCCTTCTAGTATAGCACATAACCCTTTTATAATTGGTGACCTGGTTTATATAGCATATTATGATGATGGCGTTCAGGTGTTTGATATTTCTGATCCTGATAATGTAGTTGTAGAAGCATATTACGATACTCATGATGGAAATTCTTACACTGCTGATGGCGTTTGGGGGGTTTATCCTTTTTTGCCCTCAGGGACGATAATCGCTTCTGATGTTCTAAACGGTCTTTTCCTTATACAAATGAACGAAGCACCGTTATTGGTAGAATTTATTGATTTCAAAGCAAGCCTAGATCAATCAAAAGTTCGTCTAGAATGGGCAACCGCTTCAGAGCGAAATTCCGAGGTTTTCGAAATTGAAAGAAGTACGGATGGTGAAAATTTTGAAACTATTGGCAACGTTCAAGCGAATAACAACAGTACAATACGGATTGATTATGAGTACTATGACGAAGCACCTTTGGTAGGTCTGAATTATTATCGATTGAAGCAGATTGATTTTGATGGCGATTTCCAATATTCCGATATCAAGTCAGTACGCTTTTTAGAAAATGCCATAACGCTGGCACCTACTTTGGTGAAAGAAGGAGAAGCTATAAATCTTTTTCTTGGTACAGGTGTAAATAATTTAGGCGTTGAAGTTTTTAATACAAATGGGCAATTACTCAAATCTTATGCTTTTGGAAATGTCGATTCAGGGGATTTAAAAATACCTTTATCTGATCTTCAAAATGGACTTTATATCTTCAAAATTAAATTAGATCAAGAGATATTAAGTGAAAAAATTATGATTGCTAAGTAACTGAAGTTGTTCAAGAATGTGTTCTGAAATCAATGACTTGCAAATAAATCATCAATTCATTTTTTAGTAACTTCACTATCAAACATTTTCAATTAGGCCTCGTTAGATAAGTAAGAAAAAATCAAATTATGAAAAAGTATTTATCGATTAGCATTGTAGCGGTTTTCGGATTATTAGCGATCATGGCCTTTCAACTTCCAGAAGATACCGATTGGCAGGATAAAGTGTCTCCTGTATTATTACAAAAAGCGAGTCAGTCAGATCAAGTAGATTTTATGGTTGTCTTTGATCAGAAAGCGAATGTTTCTGATGCTAAGGCGTTAAATACTAAAGATGAAAAGGCTTGGTTTGTTTATAATAAATTAAAAGCAACAGCGACTAATTCTCAAGCCAGTACTATCAATTTGCTTCAATCAAAAAACGTAAAATTCAAATCTTTTTATATCATCAACTCGATTCAGATAATTGGAGATTTGGCTTTGATCGAAGAATTGGCTCAGCAAAAAGGAGTAGCTGAAATTCAAGATAATCCAACGATGCTGTTGAACCATATTCCAGAACAAGATTTTGCTAATTCAAGAGGACCAGAAGATATCGAATGGGGAATTGGAATGATCAATGCAGATGCGGTTTGGGATTTAGGTTACACTGGTCAAGGCGTAGTTGTTGGTGGTGCAGATACCGGTTATGAATGGTTTCACCCAGCGATTAAAAATCAATACCGAGGATGGAATGGAGCATCAGAAGACCACAGTTACAATTGGCATGATGCAATTCATGAGATCAGCCCTTTGCACAACGATTCTATTGTTGATCCAAGTAATAATCCTTGTGGTTTAAATTCTACAATTCCTTGTGATGATAACAATCACGGAACACATACGATGGGAACGATGGTCGGAGATGACGGAGCAGGAAACCAAATCGGAGTAGCACCTGGGGCAAAATGGGTCGCTTGCCGAAATATGGAAAGAGGATATGGATCCCCATCTTCTTACATCGAATGTTTTGAGTGGTTTATGGCGCCGACAGATATTAATAATGAAAATGCAGATCCAACAAAAGCACCTCATGTAATCAATAACTCATGGTCTTGTCCAACGATGGAAGGTTGTAATCCTGATAACTGGTCGCTCATGGAAACGGCGGTTAATAATCTCCGATCTTCAGGAGTAGTGGTTGTAGTTTCAGCAGGTAATAGCGGTAACCAAGGATGCGGCTCAGTAAGTACACCTGCAGCAATGTTTGAAAATAGTTTTACAATTGGTTCTACTCGATCAAACGATACCCTTTCTGGTTTTAGTAGCCGAGGTCCAGTGATGGTAGATAGTAGCTTCCGAATGAAGCCAGATGTAACCGCTCCAGGAAGTCAGGTGCGATCATCTATTCGTGATGATGGCTATGCAACTTTTAGCGGAACAAGTATGGCAGGTCCACATGTCGTTGGATTAGTAGCCTTGTTGATTTCTGCTGATCCTTCCCTTGCCGGGAATGTGGACGAAATAGAAGAGATCATTAGACAAACAGCAGTACCTAAAACCAGTGATGAAGAATGCGGAAATGACGGCGGTATGATGATTCCAAATAACAAATATGGTTTTGGTAGAGTGGATGCTTTAGCGGCAGTAAATTATGCTTTGCAAGCGAGTAATGTATCGGGGATCAATAATGAAACGATCGTTCGGGCATTTCCAAATCCAGTAACTGAAACCGTCCAGTTTGAATTGCAAAACATCCAAGGCAATGCTCATTTAGAAATTTTCAATGCTTCAGGACAAGTCATGATTTCAAACCAAATCGATGTGATTGATGCTTACCAATTAGAATCTGTTTCTATGAATGGTTTAGTTCATGGCATTTATTTTTATAAAATAACGGGCGAGAATTCCAGCTATGGTGGAAAGCTTATCAAGAAATAATTTCCAATATATCCTCAATTTTTTTCCTTTTCTCTGAGTAACTTAAAACTCAGAGAAAAGGACTTCCCTTCTATATTTTTACAAAATACATCTTATATTTGCACTCTCGGCTATGTCGAGAAATCAGGATAACCTGCAATTGTCACTGAAAAAATTATAACATGCCTTTATACAATAGAGTCAACAACGACGAGCTCAAACGCCGTATGCAAGAGAGTGATGAAAAACGAATCACACTTTCTTTTTACCAATATGCCAATATCGAAAACGTTCCAATGTTTAGGAATGAATTGTATCGTTTGCTAGACGAGGTCAAAGTTTTTGGTCGAATCTATGTAGCCAGCGAAGGAATCAACGGCCAGATTTCTGTCCCGGAGGAAAATTTCGAAAAATTTAAAACCAACCTTTATTCCATTCCATTCTTGGAAGGAGTCCGTTTGAATATCGCAATCGAAGATGATGGTAAATCCTTTTATAAATTAAAAATCAAAAAGCGCGAAAAAATTGTCGCCGATGGTTTGGATGATGCTTCTTTCGATGTGACGAAAAGAGGAAAGCATCTTTCTGCAAAGGAGTACAACGAATTGACTGATAAACCAGAAACGCTGATCGTTGATATGCGAAATCATTACGAAAGCGAAGTAGGGTATTTTGAAAATGCACTACGTCCAGATATTGAAACCTTTAGAGATGCACTTCCATTAGTAGAAGACATGCTGAAAGAAGACAAGAAGAAAGATATTGTAATGTATTGCACCGGAGGAATTCGTTGTGAGAAAGCTAGCGCTTATTACATGCACAAAGGTTTTGATAATGTCTATATGGTCGATGGCGGTATCATTGAGTATGCTCGGCAGTGCGAGGAAGAAGGATTACCTAATAAGTTTATAGGAAAGAACTTTGTATTTGATGAAAGAATGGGCGAGCGGATTAGTGAGGACGTTATTTCAAAATGTCATCAATGTGGAGCAGCAGCAGACACTCATGTCAATTGCGCAAACGATGCCTGCCATATTCTATTTATCCAATGTAGTTCTTGTTCCGAAAAAATGGACACCTGCTGTTCTACAAAATGCCAAGATTTTATAAAGCTGCCCGAAGAAAAACAAGTAGAATTACGGAAAACAGAAGAGTTCAATGGAACCAAGTTTGGGAAAGGCCGTTATAAAGCTCATCGGGGGGAGAATGGTTTAGAATAATAGAAAGAGGAACTCTTTCAAGTTTAATTTTTCGACTAGCTTGATGCATAGCATCAATAGTCTTGATAAGAAAACTGTAAATGGAATTAACAAATAGAGACAAGTTTTTAACTTGTCTCCATAAAGTCTGCGGTTGAAACAATTTCTTAGTGTTATTCTTAGAAGACTTTGTTAGACTAAAATATAAAATCCCTAATTTGGGTCATCAATCCTATTCAATGGCAAAACCGAAAAAATCTAAGAACAAAGCAAGATCAGAATTTAAGGCTAAACCTAAAGCCACTCTAGAAAAAGGACTACTCCCTGACCTTTTTACTAATACTCGCCTACATTGTATTATGATCATGGTGTTAAGTTTCGGATTGTATTTCAATACGCTTACGCATGATTATACTCAAGACGATGCCATCGTGGTTTACGACAATATGTTTACTCAAAAAGGAGTAAAAGGAATTCCAGGGATATTGAAGTACGATACTTTTTATGGGTTTTTTAAAGAAGAAGGAAAAGCGGCCTTAGTTACCGGAGGACGATATCGACCTTTCACTCTGATGATGTATGCCATAGAGGTTCAACTTTTTGCTGAAAAGAAAAGAGATGAAAACGGACAGGTTGTTAAAGACAAAGATGGAGACGTAGTCTATGATCCTTACGTTAAAGAAGGTTCGAACGGAGTGAAGATTGTCGGCCACTTGGTCAATGTTTTATTATACGGATTTACCGGAATCGTTTTGTATCTACTGTTATTGCAATTACTCGGGCCCAAAAGAAATACAGTCTTTGCCTACTTCATTGCTTTAGTAACAACCGCTCTTTTTATTGCTCACCCAATCCATACCGAAGTTGTTGCTAATATCAAAGGTCGCGATGAAATCGTCACGCTGTTAGGAAGTTTAGCCGCAGCGTATTTTATTATAAAAGCCTATCATAAAGGATCCTTGTTTAGTATCCCCGCTGCGATCTGTTTTTTTATAGCCTTGATGTCCAAGGAAAACGCAATCACTTTTATCGGAGCAGTGCCGTTAATGCTTTACATTTTTACAAAAGCAAAATGGCAAGAGATTTTAACACATACAATGGCTTTGATTATACCAACAGTGATCTTTTTAGGAATTCGTTTTGCGGTTTTACCCAGTGCAGGATTAGGTGAAGTATCTATGGAGTTGATGAATAATCCTTATTTAAAAGTTGAAGGTGGACAGTGGGTTCATTTTACTGGTGGTGAAAAGATGGCGACGATTATTCATACGCTAGGGAAATACATACAGTTATTGATTTTTCCTCATCCTTTGACCCATGATTATTATCCTCGACATATTGCGGTGATGAACTGGAGTAATTGGCAACCGATATTAAGCTTGTTGGTTCATTTAGCTTTACTAGTTTATGGATTATTTGGTTTAAAAGATAGGAATAAAATGAGTTTCGGAATCTTATTTTACTTCGGAACTTTATTTATCGTTTCCAATGTCTTGTTTCCAGTTGGGACTAACATGTCTGAGCGATTTGTTTTTATGCCTTCCATTGGCTTTTGTTTTGTGATCGCATTATTGCTTTATCGATTGTTTAAAAAAATAAACTTAGAAAAACGATTTGCTTTTAGTCAGTTAACACCGATGCTTATGTTTGTTGGTGTAGTAGTTTTAGCTTTTGGAGTCAAAACACATTTTAGAAATAAGGTTTGGAAAAATAACTTTACCCTTTTTACAACAGATATCAATGTCTCAAAAAACAGTGCAAAACTTCAAAATGCAGTTGGTGGCGAGACGCTAAGAGTTTGGAGTAAGGAGCCAGATAGTCCACAAAGAACTTTAAAGTTAAACGAAGCAACAGAGCATTTACAAACTGCATTGAAGTTTCATCCAACCTATAAAAATAGCTTGCTCCAATTAGGGAATGCTTATAACTATTTGAAAGATTACGAAAAGTCTATCGAATATTATAACC
Organism: uncultured Saprospiraceae bacterium; assembly: GCA_937921595.1. Classification (GTDB taxonomy): domain Bacteria; phylum Bacteroidota; class Bacteroidia; order Chitinophagales; family Saprospiraceae; genus JAHDHW01. The sequence goes on along the minus strand of CAKZTD010000060.1, from coordinate 67,759 downwards.
GTGTTTTAGCGGTGGCACCAAATGATAAAAATGCATATAATAATCTCGGGATAACATATCGAGACGCAGGTCGTTATTATGGAGAGGAAAAGGGAGATTTAAACAAAGCGGTTACTTATTTAGAAAAAGCGATTCAGATAAACCCTAACGAATACGAAACCCTTCGTCTCCTCGGAGTAGCTTTTGGTGTCTCTGGACAGAATGGAAAAGCGATTGATTATTTTACAAGAGCATTAGCTCAGCGCCCAGATCATCCGGATGCTATGTGGAACCTCGCAAATTCGTACTTTTATGCTGGCAATGAGGCAAAAGCAAATGAGCTTCGTCAAAGAGCAATTGCGATTGATCCTGAAGTTGCGAATAGAAATGGAAAGTAAATTTGTTCTACGGCAAAATTCAATATTGAGATTTGTTATAGAATTTAAAATATTGGTGAATTAACATCACCCCTGAACTTGAACATATGTATAGAAAATTAAAACCTATCCTTTTAATAGTACTCGGCCTTGTTGCCATGAGTGCTACAAATCCAGAACCTGGTTTTTCAAAAGCTCAACAAGAAGAACAAGAATGGGTCGATCGTATTTTTAATTCGATGACTCAGCAAGAACGCATTGCGCAATTGATGATGATTCGTGCTCACTCTGATAAAGGACCAGCTCATATCGCTAAGGTGGAAGGTTTGATTAAAAAGCATCAGGTCGGTGGACTTTGCTTTTTTCAAGGAACTCCTGAAAAAGAAATTGAATTAACGAATCGATATCAGGCTTTGACCAAGCATGTTCCTTTGATGATTTCTATGGATGCAGAATGGGGGATTGGGATGCGTTTTAAAAAAGCTACCATTAATTTTCCAAGAGCTTTAATGCTCGGAGCAATTCAAGATAATCGATTGCTTTATGATATGGGAAAAGAAATTGCTAGGCAATGTAAACGTATTGGTGTTCATGTCAATTTCGCTCCAGTAGCTGATGTCAATAATAATAGCGAAAATCCGGTAATCAATACGCGTTCCTTTGGCGAAGATCGCTATAATGTTTCTGTGAAAAGTTACATGTATATGCGTGGGATGCAAGACAACGGAGTGATGGCTTGCGCAAAACACTTTCCAGGTCACGGCGATACCAGCGTAGATTCTCATTATGATCTTCCGGTTATTTCTCATGATAGAAACCGCTTGGATAGCATCGAAATGTTTCCTTTTCGAGTATTGGCTCAACACGGTATACAGAGTATGATGGTCGCTCACCTTCAGGTGCCAGCGATTGATGACACCGCAAATCAACCAACCTCTCTGTCTAAAAAAACAGTAGCAGATATATTAAAAGATGAAATCGGATTTGATGGTTTAATTTTTACAGATGGACTAGGAATGCAAGGGGTTGCCAAGCATTATAAGCCAGGAGAAGTAGAAGCAAAAGCATTACAAGCTGGAAATGATATTCTATTATTACCACAAGATGTACCTGCGGCTTTTAAAGCGATCAATGATTACATCACTAAAGGTAAATTGAATCTTGATGAAATAAATAGACGAGTAAAAAAAGTACTCCTTGCGAAATATAGATTAGGGCTCACCGATTTTAAACCATTATCAAAAGCGAGTGCTACTGCCGATATCAACAGAGGAGAAGCTTATGTTTTAAAAAGAAAACTCATCAAAAATGCTTTGACTTTAGTTAGGAATAAAGAAGGCTTAATTCCTTTTAAAAACTTAGATAAAACGAAAATTGCATCGCTTAGTATTGGGTCTACTAAAAGGACAAAATTTCAACAAACTCTCGGGAATTATGCAAAGATTACTCATCATAATGTTGGGAAAGAAATCTCAAGTTCTAAAAGCAAACAGCTTATTTCTCAATTGAAAAAATATGATGTTGTGGTTATAGGTTTGCATGACATGAGTCAGTTTGCAAGTAAAGGATTTGGATTGACTGCTTCTACAAAAAAAATGATTGAAAGCTTAAGCAAAGAAACAAAAGTAGTGGTGACTGTTTTTGGAAATCCTTATGCTTTAAAATATTTTGACAATGTTGACTGGCTACTAGAAGCTTATAATGATGATGTAGATACAGAAGATCTGGCAGCTCAATCTTTATTTGGAGCTTTTGGATTGAAGGGGCGACTTCCTGTAACGGCTTCTTCTTTGAGTCGATTTAACGACGGCGTTTCGACGATCAAGTCTTTTAGAATGGGCTACACTATCCCTGAAGAGGTGGGACTAGATTCAAAAATATTAAGTAAGATTGATGCGATAGCATTGGAGGCGATTACTAAAAAAGCAACGCCAGGTTGTGTAGTTTTAGTCGCTAAAGATGGGCAGGTTGTTTTTAATAAATCTTACGGTCATCATACTTATAGAAAGCTAAGACGAACTTCCGAATCGGATATTTTTGATCTTGCTTCTATCACTAAAGTTGCCGCGTCTACGATTTCGGTTATGAAACTTCAGGATGACGGAAAACTGCATGTGACACAACCAATAGAAGAATATTTGCCGCCAGTCAGAGGAACCAATAAAATGGGGATTTTATTGCAAGATATGATGGCCCATCGAGCAAGATTAACCGCTTGGATTCCGTTTTATAAACAGACGCTTACTAAAAGTAAACGAAACCCTCGCCCGATGACGAAATTTTATTCAAAGCGAGCAACAGAGACTTTTAGCATTCCAGTCACGGAAAACCTTTTTATGAGATATGATTTTATAAGCGAGATAAAAGATCAGATTTATAAATCAGAACTTAGAGTGAATCCTGGTTACAAATACAGTGATTTGGCTTTTTATATGTTGGCCGATATGATTCATTTTCGAAGTGGAAAGCCGGTCGATCAATATGCACAGGAGAATTTTTACAATAAGCTAGGTCTTTCTTCGATGGGATTTAAACCCTGGATAAAGCATTCTTTAACGAAAGTTGTTCCTACGGAAGAAGATCGTTACTTTCGCAGAGGAAAAGTTCATGGCTATGTTCATGATATGGGCGCAGCGATGTTAGGAGGTGTAAGTGGACATGCAGGACTTTTTTCAAATTCGAATGACTTAGCTGTTCTGATGCAGATGGTATTAAATGGAGGTTTCTATGGTGGAGAGCACTTTTTTACAGAAGAGACAGCCCATGTTTTTACAAATCGCCATCCGGATAGTACACGTCGAGGACTTGGTTTTGATATGAAGGAATTAGATGGGACTAAAAGTCAAAACGTTTGTGCAGAAGCATCGGCAAGTACGTTTGGTCATCTTGGATTTACAGGGACTTGTACATGGGTAGATCCAGAACATAACTTGATTTATATTTTTCTTTCAAACAGGACTTATCCTTCAATGAATAATTATAAGTTGAGTAAAGATGATTATCGGCCTCGAATACAAAGCGTAATTTACGAGGCGTTGAAATAAGGCGTTTTAAAAACAAACATGCATGTTGAAAAGGAGTAGATTGATGAAAAAGTATGAACCCTTGATTACAAATCAAAGTAATGCAATAGGCTACCTCGCCACTCACTCCTCACTCCTCATTTCTGTTTAATGAATTTACCAATAAAAATAGCTCGAAGATATTTATTCACTAATAGCATTAGTGGGGTCTTATTGGTATTGGCTATAGGGTATGTTTTCTTATTGCCTTTGTTGCTATTGCTGTTTTTGTTTAAAAAAATAAGTTTCAAATCTGTTAATGCAATTAATATCATTTCTGGAATTTCAGTATTTGGAATTTCTTTAGGAACGGCTGCATTGATTTTAGTTTTGTCGGTCTTTAATGGTTTTGAAGATTTGATCAGTGGCTTGTTTAGCACTTTTAATCCAGATGTAAATATTACAATAGCAAAAGGGAAAACCTTTGCTGCGAATCCAGAAACGATAAAAGAATTAGAAGCTATCGATGGCGTAGTTGCAGTATCTCAAACTTTAGAAGAAATTGCATTTTTTGAATATAAAGAAAGCGGAGATTTTGGAACACTTAAAGGAGTAGATGAAAATTATACTACCGTAACAGATATTGGTTCTAGCATCAGAGAGGGGTCTTTGACTTTTAAACATAATGAACAGCAATATGCAGTTCTTGGTGTGGGAATGCGAAACAAACTTTCGGTAAATGTAGATAACGAATTTACACCCATTGCGGTCTATACGCTCAAAAAGAAAAATAGTGCAACTAAGCCATTCATAAAGAAGTTTTTATATCCTGCTGGAACTTTTGTCATCCAGCAAGATTTTGACAATCAATATATTTTATGTTCTTTGGATTTTGCGAGAAAGTTACTCAAAGCGAGTGATCAAGTAAGTGCATTAGAGTTGCGATTAGATCCGGATAAAGAGCAAGATCAAATCCTTGCAAATATCAGAGGATTGATGGGAGAGGATTATGTAGTGAAAGATCGTTATCAACAAGATGAAGCTTTTTTAAAATTAATGAATATTGAGAAGTGGTTGAGTTTTATGATCTTTTCATTAACGATTATATTGGTTGCTTTCAATCTAATCGGTTCGCTATGGATGATTGTTTTAGATAAAAAGAAAGATATCGCTATTTTAAAATCTATGGGAGCAACGAATAAAATGGTTCGAAATATATTTCTGAATCAAGGTGTATTGCTTTGTACTTTTGGAATGGCCTTTGGGTTTATGATTGCTGGAATCTTTTTCCTACTTCAAAAAGAATTTGGAATTGTACCAATTCCTCAAGGCTTTGTAGTTGATTCATACCCGATTAGTATGCGATTTATAGATTTTCTGATCGTTACAGTGACTGTGGTTGTGATTGGCTTTTTAGCATCTTTGATACCAGCAATAAAAGCATCTCGGATTTCGGCCCTAGTTCGGGCAGAGTAGGAGTTAGCAATGGCTTGTCTACGTCTAATTTTAATCACTAACCAACCAAAAAAACAATTATCTTTTCTATTTTTGCAGCCTATGGAAGAATGGCAGTTAGATTATAAGTGGTTGAGTGTCCGACACAAAGTGAAGGATATATTTGGTAGAGACACTCTCCCTGACCTCAATGGTGTATTGTTTATGATAGGGATACAGGAGTTAGGACGATGGGGAGAGAATTTTACCAAAGAAGAAAAACAAGACCTGATGCATATTGCAGCCTGTAAACTTTTAAGCCTTGATGGTTATTATGAGTTCGAAGGAAGAGATGCTGACGGCTGGCCACATTACAAATTGCTCCGACCATTACAGGTGAAAGGAGTAAAAGAGCAAGCAACTTATATAAAACAAAAAATAATTCACTATTTCCAAGAGTTAGAATCTGACGATTCTGTACTTGAAGAAGAATAAGAAAATTAATTTAAAAATCTAAAAACATGAAACAAGTAATATTTTTTCTGGGTATATGTGTATTAACACTTCTTTCTTCTTGTGGAGGAGGTGATGAATTTACCTACGCTGAAATCGAAACGGAATTTGGCGTAATGAAAGTAAAGCTTTACAATTCAACTCCACTGCACAGAGATAATTTCATCAAACTCGCGAAAGAAGGTTTCTATGAAGATTTACTTTTTCATCGAGTAATCAGCGGTTTTATGGTTCAAGGTGGAGATCCTAAATCTAAGGGCGCTGGACCGGATGTTCGCTTAGGTACAGGTGGTCCAGGATATAGAATTCCTGCAGAAATTGGAGCTTTACATATCAAAGGAGCATTATCTGCAGCTCGAACAGGAGGGGCGTCGAATCCAGAAAAAGAATCATCAGGCTCTCAATTTTATGTCGTGCAAGGTAAGCCTGTTCAAGAAGCACAAATAAGTAGTATTGAAAAATCTAAAGGGGTTAAATATACTCAAGCACAAAGAGATTTATACCGTACACTTGGAGGTACTCCTCAGCTAGATAATGATTATACGGTTTTTGGTGAAGTAGTTGAAGGAATGGAAGTGATTGATAAGATTGCAGCGGTTCCAACAAAGCCAGGTGATCGGCCAGTTGAAGATGTAAAGATGAGTGTAAAAATTGTTAACTAAAATTATTTTGAAAGCATGAAAGTTGATTTAAAATATAGTATCGGGGTTTTTAGTTTGTTGGTGATGTTTTCCTGTGGACGACCTGTCGCAGAGTTTACTTATACCGGAGGAGGCGAAGCACCAGCGAAGGTGAAATTTGAAAAAGAAGCCAAAGAAGGAGAGACTTATGAGTGGGACTTTGGTGATGGAAATACCTCGGATGAAGTATCTCCCAACCATAGATACACGAACTCTGGAAATTACACAGTAGAACTAAAAGTTAAGAAAGGAGAAAAAAGTGCAACCAAGAAAAAACAACTTTTAGTAGAATCGCCTGAGAAATGCTACGTAGAAATTGAAACCGAATATGGAAATATGTTGGTTTTGTTACATGATGCTACACCACAACACAGAGATAATTTTATAAAATTAGTGGAAGAAGGTTTTTATGAGGACCTATTGTTTCACCGAGTGATCCAAGGGTTTATGATTCAAGGAGGTGATCCGAAATCCAGAAAAGCAAAACCAAATACTCGTTTAGGAGGCGGTGGCCCAGGTTATCAGATTCCTGCGGAATTTGTAGATTCACTAATCCATGTGAAAGGTGCATTAGCAGCAGCAAGGAATAATAATCCGGAGAAAAAATCTTCAGGATCTCAATTTTATATTGTTCAAGGGCGAAAATCTTCAGATCGGGATTTGAGTATGCATGAAGCAAGAGGAGATTATAATTATACTTCTGAACAGAAAGAAATATACAAAGAGATCGGAGGAGCTCCACAGCTTGATCGTGCTTATACCGTTTTTGGAATGGTGATCGAAGGGCTTGAGGTGGTTGATAAAATAGCTTCGGTAAAAACTAAACCCGGTGATCGCCCACTTAAAGATGTAAAAATGAAAATGAGAGTGATCAGGTAAAAGTGAAGCAATCTTGGTTTTGTAAAGGAAGTATACTTAGTTTAAGTTTATAATGTTATGGTACAAAAAGAATATTTAGGTGTTGACATCGGAGCTTCAGGAATAAAAGGAGCAATCGTAGATATTAAAAAAGGAGAACTGGTAAGCGATCGTATTCGCATACCTACTCCCGACCCTTCTACGCCCAAGGCAGTTGCCAAAGCTTTTGCTCAGCTAGTTAAAGAGTTTGGTTGGGAAAACAAATTTATAGGATGTGGCTTCCCTGCGATCGTAAAACATGGCGTAGCTCATACAGCTGCGAATATTCATAAATCCTGGATCGGAACGAATATCGAAAAACTTTTTTCAGAAGCTACAGGATGCGAAGTCCTAGTGAAAAATGATGCAGATGTTGCGGGGATTGCAGAGATGATGTTTGGCGTGGGAAAAGGAGCGAAAGGTACTGTAGTGATTATCACTGTTGGTTCAGGACTTGGGTCTGCTTTGTTTATAGATGGGCAATTATTACCTAATACAGAGTTTGGTCATTTCTATTTGAAAGGTCATAACAAAGTAGTAGAGCAATATACTTCTGATGGAGCTCGAAAAAGACAAGATTTATCTTGGAAAGTTTGGGGACAGCGATTCGATAGGTACTTACAACATATCGATCTTTTATTATCACCGGATCTGATTGTTCTTGGAGGAGGAAGTAGTAAGAAGTTTGAAAAATATAAAAAATTAATCACAATAGAAACACCAGTTACTCCTGCTCAGCTTTTAAATAATGCTGGGATTATTGGTGCTGCTGTTCATGCCTTTCAAGTTGAAAAAACATTAGAAAAATCAAGAGTGTAGAAAGCGCTTGATTATTTTCTTAAATGAAATAAAAAATTAAAGGGTCATTTTTACTCTATGTTTTAAATAAACAAGTAGTAAAAATGACCCTTTTTTATTCTGAGTTTGCCTAGATTGGATTGAAAAAACTTTTCGATAAATTAAGTTTTTCTTTTACGGCAATAGAACTTTAAATGACTCATACCTTTCTGTAAAAGTAAGTTCCTCTATTCCACATTCCGTTGCACGGTTTTCTAAAAACATTAATGTTGATGGAGATCTTGGGCGATTTTCTAACCATTTCACTTGGTCTGTTGTTTCGCCAGCCCGATCGATAAAAGACCTTAATCCTTTAGCCTCATATTGAAACGGACAAACCATTTCCATTGCAAAGGAATCTGCTTTTGCAACATTTTTTTCAGAGTATAATAGATTATTTATTGTTTTTGCAATGTTGTCTGTTCCTGTTGAATAGGTTCCTATTTCTATATCACTAATTAAAAATGCTTCGTAATTTTCTTTCATCGTTTCAATGATTCCTCCTTTGTCACTATAGCAGACTTCATGAGCAAGGATGCTAAATAACTCATGCTCTCCGTTAATCATTTTCAATAGACCAGTATAGATGTAAATTTTTCCACCAGGAATAGTAAAGGCCGAACGAGTGTTGTCATCATTTAGAATGATAATTTCCCAATCAAAAACATTTCTGGTTTCCACGAGGTTGGTGTTAATGATGCTTTCTAATATCCTGTCAACATAAGCATAAAAAGCTTCGTTAGATGCTCGGTCAAGGATAGATGCATTGGTAGAATGTAGATTAATTTGATCTGCTAAATTATTACCGATTTTTTGCTGTTCCTCAAAAGTGAACTCATCTTTGTCTTGATGAACTAGGACTTCTTTGGGTTTTTTGCAGCTAGAAAATAGCACAAATAAACCTAAGATTCCCAAGATGGATTTGGAAATGATACGATTCATGGTTGAACGATTTGTTATAAATGAAACACAATATGGAGGGAGAATACAGTGGAAGGTATTCTGAAAATGGCAAAAAACATGCCATGGAAAAGGAAGATTACTCAAAGTGTGCTTCGTACGTAATTAAGAATACTTTTTGTCTTTGGAGAAGATCTTTGTTTAGTAAACTTAATAACGCACGTAGCCCAAAATGAATATTTGTTAGGAGCTGCCTTTCGAGTAGTATTAATGAAAGGATAGCTAAAAAAAAGAAGTAGAAGTAAGTATCAATTATCTTTAGTAAGTCTATTTTCTTTATTAATAGTTATAATACTTTTAATGTCTATGTCTTCTTTGAATTCAGGAAGAAATTGGAAAAGATCTTCTTCATTGAATTCATTTTCTGCTAGGGTTTCATTTAAAAACCGTAGCGCCTCCGGACGATTTCCAGCGGCCATCAAGCAAGCTGTCTTGCAATACGAAAGTTCAATACCATAAGAGTAAAAGTGTGCGTCCTCAATGATGTGTAAAGCGGACTCGATCTCTTCAGTTTCCAAAAGAAAAAGTGCGTATTGGATCCAGCATGCACTTATTTCCGGAGCCATTTCAGTAGCTCGTTGAAGATGCTGGTTTGCAGTATCAAATTCATTAATCTGGTAATAGCAATTACCCAGCGCTGTATAATATTCTTCTTTTAAATCTTCGATGGATAAAGCCTTTTCGTAAGCTGCAATCGCCGAGATCCATTTTTGTTCTTTAGTATAGCATTCTCCTAGTCTATAATAAATATGGTCATCTGAAGAATTTAGATGAGCAGATTTTAGATAGAAAGATTTTGCTTTTGAAAGATTGCCAAGTTCTTCTAGACAGTAACCAATATTGAGAAGGATATCACTATCAGGTTTTATGAATTCGAGTGCTTCTTTATAGCAATCCAAAGCCCTTTGGTATTGTCCAATTTCAATGCACGCATTTGCGCAATCTCGGTAAGCAAATTCAAATTGGTTATTGATGATGTATGCATATTCAAAAGCATCTGCTGCATTAGCATAATCTTCTTCTGCACTATAAGAATAACCTAAGTTGTACCAGGCTACATAATTATAAGGATCGATGTCGATCAATTTTTTATGCAACTCAATACTTTCTGAAAAGCATCTCGACATTTCGACACTAAACCAAACCCTTCCTAATGCTTCCATATTTTCGGAATCAATAAGGATAGATTTTTTTAAAGCTAAAAACATATTTTTGAACTGCTGTCGAGATTCGAATAAGATGGCTTTACTAAGATAGACTTCACTCAATTCTTTTCCTCTTGCACAATCTTCTAATTGATTTAGCAAAGCATGTGCTTCTTCAAAATACCCGAGCATATTAAGACTCTCTACTCTTAGTAAGATAGTTTCAAATTCTGAAGGTGCAAATAACTCTGCCTGATCCAAACAACTTAGTGCTTGAGTTGCACAACCTTTCTCTAAAAGAAGTTCTGCTTTCTTCTTGTGAAAGGTCGAGGTATAGGCGTGTTGCTTGATCGCGTGATCAACAACCTCCATTGCTTTTCCAATTAATTCGGATTCTTGGTAGTACTGGATGAGTGTCATAAAGACCGTTTCCTCATAGAAACCTACCGTTCCTTTTTGTGACATCGCCTCATACTCAGAAATGAGCGCGTTTTGTATGTTTGAATTCCGTTGATTCTGTTGATTCATGATCTACGTGTAGTTATGCTATGGGTAAATATACATAAAAAAGGGGCAAAGAAACTAGCATTGGAACGCATTATTTTTCAAAAAAATTGCTTTAGTGTTTTTGTATTAAAAATTAAAATAATCTGTATAATATGTTGATTTTCAATAATTTAAGGATTGCGATAAATTAAAATTGTTTATTATATCTTCATATAAACAACTCTGTTACATAGGTTAATATATACGATGAATAATAAAGTCAAAAAAATAATATTTGAAAATATTGACAAATGTAATAAAAGTGGCTTAGGAAAGAATTGGATGATGAATCTGTGACATTTTTATTTTTTTGAAATAACCTTTCCAGTACTGACTAAATAGACTCCAATAAAAATTAAAAACCCCGAAATGAGCTTTACAGGCACTAATTCATCGCCACCGGCAAGAATAGCGATTAATGAGGCGATTAATGGCTGTAAGTAAATATAGATGCTGGTTGTGGATGCCTGAACGATTTTTAATGCAAAGGCATTGAAGAGGTAGGTGAGGAAGGTAGTGAACAGGAGAACGTAAGCAACGGCAACCCATATGTTGGTAGAAAATGAACTCCACTCGACCATCGTAAGTTGTTTGATGCCGAAAGGAAATACAAAAATGATCCCGATGGTAAACACCCATTTTACAACAGTGATAGGGTGGTATTTCTTCATCAACGATTTTACTAAAACGAGATAAGTACCAAAAGAAATAGCATTAACTAAGATCATAAGGTCGCCAAGCGCCTGATTTTTTTGAAATTGAATTTTTTGCCCATAGGTGATGAGTATTATCGCTCCACAAGCTCCGAAGAGAATGCCGAGAATCTTCTTCGGTGTAACCTTTTCTTTTAGAATGATTGCACTGACGATCAGGACAAAGATGGGACAAGTTGTCATGATCAGAGAAGCGTTTATAGGGGTGGTAAGTTTTAATCCCTGAAAGAAAAACATTTGATTGACAGCTACTCCAAGTAAACCGCAAAGGATTAATTTTCCAATATCCTTTCTTTCGATTTTTTCTTTAACAAAAAACCAATGTATCAGAGAGAATAAAATAAGACCGCTCAAAACTCGAAGAAGGATAAAGCCAAGAGGCTCAATATAGCCCTCATCCATTACAACTTTTGCTATGGTAAAATTAGCTCCATAAATGAGCGCTACGAAGAAGAGCGCAATGTGTGCTTTTAGTTTTTGACTCACCTGTCAAAGGTAAGGATTAAGCTTAAAAAAAAATTAGTCAAATAACTTAATATTAAAAAAAAAGCTGCTTGAATTTCAAGCAGCTTTTCCTAATATGTTGTCCTGTAGAATATTTGTTCAACCAGGTATTTCTTACAGGCTTCTAATTTTTTCCTTTGCGATTCTTTCGAACTTGTTTGAGCACTTCTCTTTTAAATTTTCGTTCCGTCGGTTCGATCTTCGCTACTTTTTTTACAGGTAATACTTTGGAAAACTGATCCAAGTATTTCTTTTTGAGTGCTGATTTTTTATCATCAAATTCAAGAGAATCTTTGATCTTGTCTTCTGCACCTTTATCCGTTTCAGGATATTTTCTAGATTTATATTGCTTAGTCAAACTCTTGATTTCTCCTTGATATTTATTGAATATCGGCCAAAAGGCTTTGTCTTCAGCATCCGTAAAAAGCAACTCTTTGTTAAAGAATTTTTTACGAAGATCCTTTACTTTAGGATTACTCTCGAAGCCTTGTTGAGCAACTGCTCCGGCTATGAAACTGATACTGACGAATAAAATTAATAATAGCTTTTTCATTGTATAACAGATTTACTGTTTGATTAAAATATATTTAATTTGATCGATTGATTATAGCAATCCTTCTAAGTCTTCATCGCTGATGCCTTCTGCAAAAAGATCTTCAAGCATGAAATCAACATCTTCATCACTTAGGTCATCTATATTAATTCCGTACTCTTCAAAAGGATCAAGATCTGTTCCTGCAAGTGTACCCTCGCTGCTACTGTCTGGGTTTTGGAGGAAAAAGAATCCTGCAACAAGTAAGACTGCAACTCCGGCTAATCTCAAAGCGTAGCGAGGCTGAAAAAGAAACGCTATACTATTGATCACATCATCTAACCAACTTGAAGAAGGCGTTGCTGCTGGTTTAGCTACTTCAGCTACAGTTTCTGTAACTTGCTTAGGTGCTACTCGATCAAGAACAAGATCAGGAAGCGATTCAAAGTAATTTTTAGGAACAGAAAAGCCAGGAGCTCTTTTTAGTTCTGCCAGCGGAGAAACACTCTCTAGGATTGCATCTGGAAGCTCTGCAAAATAACCCTTGGGTACTTTGAAAGCGGACTGTAGATTCAACCCAGCTAAGAAAGGAGATATTTCAGCCAACTCGTTTCTTATTTCTTCTTTGCGATTCATTATTATAAAATTAATTAGGTTTAATATTTTGCTAAGTTTCTTAGCCGTCTACTGATGCTTTTAAAAAAGCTTCAATTTTTTTAGAAGCATGATGATAAGAAGCTTTTAATGCGCCGACTGAAGTTTCTAAAATTTCGGACATATCAGCGTAACTCACTTCATCAAAATATCTCATGTTAAAAACCATTTTTTGTTTTTCTGGTAAGGTCTCCAGAGCCAATTGTAATTGGTACTGAATTTCATCACCATCAAAATATTCATCGGCTTTCAAACGGTTGCTTAAGTTGGCATCTTCATCGTCAATCGAACTCGTCGCTTTCTTCTTTTTTTTATTTAAAAAAGTAATCGATTCGTTAGTTGCGATTCTATAGAGCCAAGTATAAAGCTTGGATTTTCCTTCAAATTTTCCAATACTCCGATATACTTTTATAAAGGTGTTTTGAATGACATCATTGGCATCATCATGCTGATGTACCATTTTACGGATATGCCAATAAAGGCGTTCCTGGTACGCTTCCATCAAGACTCTAAAGCCTTTTTCATAATTTTCCTCGGTTTGCAACAAGGATAATATTTGGTCGTCCGTCATTTCCATTGATGATTACGAATCATTTGATTCATTATTAAGACTCACTATTCTTACTAAGGTTTAATGAGTTGAAATTATTTTTAAACAAATTATGCGAGTCAGGTTTGAAAGCTGTTAATATGGCTCCTAAAACGCTTAATTTCAAGTTGAGTGTAAACAATATATAGGTGTTCGGCGTTAAAAAAGCCCGAAAATTTAATACCGTATATCGTTTTTTCTTAGCGTGGAGTAAATTAAAAAACCAATGATCTTTTAAGCCCTGATTGGCATGAATTCTATATCTAATATAACGTTGATTGGTATAGAATAGGTGCCTTAAATGGCTTTAAATGCTAGATCTACGGTGTTTTTACCTATAAAATAGTGCAAAATAGGAAAAGTATAGATGGAATTAGATAAGGTAAGAGGTGTGAATTAAATTTAAAGACTAGGAGGTGTAACATCTTCTTCGCCAAAATCTGCCTCGTCGTTAGTGATTTCAAAGACAGGTTCTGGTTTACGCTTTTTAAAAGAAATCATCAGTGTCAATAAAAGGAGTAAACCAATTCCAATCCCAACACGCAGCCAAATCTCCTGCTCAGCCTTGATTCGACTTTCTAAAAAGTATGGATTTGCAGAATTTGGAGACCCTTTGCCGTAATTGATTTCCCAGTTTTCAATATCGCTATTGTCCAGATAAGGAAGTGTAAGGCTTAAGGTGTAGGCAGAATCTATCGGTGATAGTTCAAAAGACATGCTGTCAATAGCTGCACCATCAGCAGAAAACAAACCAAGTGTTTCGCTACGTTTGCTTAATCCAAATTGGAAATCACCAACCGCATTAAATTGTTCTGGATGAATTTTTAAAAACCTTTCTTTATCCTGGCAAAGGATGACATAATCCTTAGAAGAAATCGTAACTGAAGGTAATTTAAAATAATGCTTGCTATCGGTTAAATACCAATTGTCTAACTTTACAGGCTCTTTTGAATAGTTATATATTTCGACCCAATCACCACTTTTTTTATTATTACAACTAATCTCATTAATCATTATAGATCCAGCTAGTGGATGAGTGAAAGGAGCAAACAATGCTTGGACCTTTGTCGTCTTGCCTCTTTCGAGTGAGATGGTCGCTTCAAGTGAAGTGTCATCCAATTCAATACCTTTCCATCCGATAAAACGATAACCAAATTTTGGAATGGCTTTGATTTGAACTGGAATGTTTTCAAAATATTGACCTTTGAATAATTGATCTTCCACTTTGATTTGATCATTGATCAAAACTTGGCCACCATCAGTCGCTGCGACTTCGATGTTGACAAGATCACCCGTGTTGAATCTTTCCATCAAATGCATGCGAACATAATCTGGTCGTTCCTTCGCAAAGGTTCTCATAATGTTGACATGCAATTTCCAATTGTCATCTTTAAGTTTCCAACGTTCGAGATGTCGATCGATCTCTGGAACCAATTGATCGTAAAGCTCATTTATATTTTTCTCTACTCTATCAGTAGCAAAAGTTGAATTAAGGTGATCAGCAAAACGAGTAACAAATTTTTCACTAAAGTCTGGACTTTCCAGAAGCTTTCTAAGGATCAGTGTACTCCATGGTGGATTAGGCCAAGATGGGCCATCCGTTTCAGTATGGAAGTTTAGACTGTTAAATTTGTAGCCTTTGGAAGAGTGAAGACCAAATCCCCAATCCGTATCATACATGATCCATCTCCATTTTCCACCTTCCTCTTGTGGTCTCCAAAATTTTATATTTCCCCCGGCATCCTGGTTGTTGAAGAATATCTGAGCAATTTGATATTGCATGAAATTATCAACATCCATTTGTGATTGGATGTATGCATAGTTTGCAGGAACAGCCATGGAATTGTTTTCCAAAAACTGAAGCATCTTTCGATAATGCCGGCTACTACCTCGCTTAATCGTCATTCGGTGTTCAATCAAATCTATACTATCTTTATCGACCTCATGATGTCCAGCAATAAAGTAACGATTCACTTTCTCACGAATATTATAGATTCCCCAATACTTGCCATTGAGGTAAAGATGAGAAGGGCGGTAATCTTGTTTTTCAATATCCCAGTCTTCTAGCAGGCCCGTCATGAGCGCATCTCTAAAATGAGACTTGCCCCAATCGCTACCAGAATTTCTTAAAACGAGGAACTTGTATTTTTTTAAACCTTCTTTTCCAAATACTTTATGTCGGATTCTTTTTTTACCATACGAATCTCTTGCGACAATCGTCATAGATTTTTGTGGAAACAATCTACTCATCCCTCCAAATAATCTTAATCCGGTAATACTATTGAATTCGTTTTCGCCATCAACTTCGAAAAGTTCTGTATTAATTTTTATCTCTTTACGGCTCCAAAAGTTTGCACCTTCTAGTTTCCAAGTAGAATCCTGAGCATTAGGTCCTTTTACATAAAGTCCGTTTTCAGGGTCGAATAAAATATCCGGAGTAACACCTAAGGATATGGTAGGGAAATTAGAATAAGGTTCATTTATAAAATAAGTATGACCAATCGTTTTACTATTGACTTTTCCTTTCCGAGCAGTTGCTCTGAGGATAGTCGTCTTTTCGATTTCGATTGGTTTGGTATAAACACTAGACTTCGAATTCGGCGTACTACCATCAAGGGTATAGTAAATTTTTGCTGCTGGAGATTTTAAAGAAATAGAAACAGCTTCAGTGTAAAAACCACCTTCTTGAGAGAAAGTAAGTTCCAGTCTTTTTTTCTTCTTTTTCTTAATCCCGTTTTTTAAAGTTTGGGTAGCAGGAATATCTTTGGCATCCTGAGCGAAGAGTGATCCGCTAAAGGTAAGGAGAAGACAAAAGGATAGTATAAAGTGTTTGAAGTTCAATAGCCAGTTTTAAAGTTATATTTGTTTTTTCATAAAATGTTTCGGGAGGAGCTTCAAAAATAAAGGGTATTTTACGGCTTTGCAAAATAAATTACGATTTAATACTCACAATATCGTATTTTCGCGTTTTTAGATTAATTGTTTTAACTGTAATTTAGTCCAAAATCTTAAAAAATATTATAAGGTGTAAATCTTGTTATTTTTATGTTTAGAGCATTTAGTAAATTTATACTTTGGATCCTTGGTTGGAAGGTTTGTGGTGTGTTTCCTGGGGGAGATGTCAAAAAATCAATATTAGTAGCTATGCCACATACCTCGAATTGGGATTTCCCATTGGGTTTGATGGCTCGGTCTATTATTAAGACCAGGGTTACTTATATGATGAAGAGCACCATGTTCAAACCTCCTTTTGGATGGTTTTTTCGGATGATGGATGGAATGCCCGTAGTACGAACGAAAAGCACGAATTTTGTAGATGCAGTCATCAATCTATATAATGAGCATGAAACTTTGCATACAATAATTTCTCCCGAAGGTACCAGGAAGAAAGTAACAAAACTCAAGTCCGGTTTTTATTATATGGCCTTAGGAGCTAAAGTGCCATTAGTCTTAGTTGCTTTCGATTATGGAAAAAAAGAAGTTCGATTTAGGGCTCCTTTATATTTAACTGGAGATAAAGACAAAGATTTTGAAGTCATCGAGGGCTATTTTAAAGGAGTTAAAGGTAGAAATCCAGAGGCTGGTTGGGCTTACGAAGCTTGAGAAAGCTAGGGGTTTTTGAATAATTAAAGACACTTTTGAAAAAAGCACTTTAAATATTACTATTTTTGAATTAACTTAACATTTTATTGTCCAATCCGTAAGAACCATTGAATTTGCCCTTGATTAAGGGAATCCGACAATTTTGAATCTTATTTTTAAAAAATCGTCAACATTACAAATGCTTTATTGTGATGTATTGACATTGTAAAATATTATATAAAATCTAAAAGCTAAACAATATGAAATTTAAATTTATTTACACTTTTTTCTCGATCTCTTTATTAGCATTTCTTTTTATGTCTCACTCAGGTGGTCGTGCTGATGACCAAGGTAAAGGTAATACCGCAGCTCCTGGTGATGAGATGATTGGAGGTAATCCTCGTGTTTGTGCATCTTGTCATACAGGTGCAAATACGGATATTATGATGACTCAGTTAATTGAAGTTTTGGATGGTACAGGAGCAGCAATTACTGAATATGTACCGGGTCAAACTTACCGTGTCAAAGTGACCAATGAAGTAGTCGCTGGAGATCCTGCCGGCTTTGGTTTTCAAGTTTTAGCTTTAAAAGCATCTTTGGATATAGACGGAGATGATGTGGCAGCTTTTTCTAATCCTGCGAACAATGTAAAAATCGCAATTGCGACTAGCAATGGTCGCCAGTATGCAGAGCATGATGGAGTAAGCGAAACCAACACTTTTGAAGTAGATTGGACAGCACCAGCTACAGGTACAGGAGCAGTTAGTTTTTATTCTTGTGGAAACGCAGTTAATGATAACAACATGAACAGTGGAGATGCATCTGCATGTACTAAAATTGAATTAGCAGAAGGAGAATCTTCTTCTACTTTCGAAGCAGATGGTGGTGTGAAAATTTTCCTTTTCCCAAATCCAGTTCATGAAGAAATGAAAGTTCAGTTGATTAGTGATATCTCTGCTGAATTCAGTATGGATATTTTCGATATGCAAGGTCGCCTTATGGTGAGTGAAACGATATCTTTTATGAATGGAGAAAATAACTTTTCTTATAATGTAAAAGATCTTTCAAAAGGAACTTACTTAGTGAAATTTTCTAATAATGAAAAAATTGCTACAGCGAAATTATTGAAGCTGTAAGACTTTAATCCTTAGCAAAACAAACAAGTGAATATTTAGCAAATTTACAGAACCTCT
Organism: uncultured Saprospiraceae bacterium; assembly: GCA_937921595.1. GTDB lineage: Bacteria > Bacteroidota > Bacteroidia > Chitinophagales > Saprospiraceae > JAHDHW01. The sequence goes on along the minus strand of CAKZTD010000060.1, from coordinate 49,622 downwards.
TGAAGGGATTTGTTGCTAAATATTCGCTTGCTAGTTTTTACTACTTTCTTTGATTGTATTCCTCGATGATCTTCTTGATGTTTTTTATTCGATATCCTTTCGTTCCAACCTTCGCTTCCAATTCCGGGTAATCTTTAATCATAGATTTTAGCAAATCCCCACTTTGTAAACTCAATTTATTCCTTGGAATAATTTTGACTTCTTCTCCTTTTTTTAATAAATAGACGAGCGTCAATTCATTGCTCATTACAGGTGCAGTATGCATACCTCCTGAAAAGCTAGAGGTGGAAGAATAAGTAGAGTAAAGATCAATTTTTCCAATAGCTAGTTCACGTCCGAAATAAAGATCATGCTTGTCGTTGTCTTTGTTTTTTACTCCGATAATTGCTTTGTAAGTTCTAGGAACAGCAAGTCTTTCGTAACGATTGATTTTTCCGGTTTCCGAAAAAATATGGTAAGCATCAATATCCGCAATTTTTCCTTTTGCTTTTTCTTTTTGCAGATTATAATAATTGATTTTTCTTGCGGATTCTTTAAAAATATAAGCATGAATAGAATCACCAGAATTTAGATAAATGATTCCTCTTCGCGTAATGTGAGGGAAAGCTGTTTTAGCATAATAGCTATAAAATTCATGTTCTTTTACTTCACCATAATCCAATAAGTCTAGTTTTTTTAATTTACTCTTAGAGCCATTGTGGTTGAATTTTATAATAGTGTTTACCGTAATGTTGAGTTTACCATACAAGGTATCATGCTCAGCATTGACCACATAGCCAGAATCAAACTTTTGTCCGATTGAAAGAAAAACGAAAAAACAATAAATAAATGTTAGAATAGTTTTCATGTTTATTGAATAGTTAATCGATCAATTGATTTTATAAATATCAGGTGAATACAGCCTATGGAAATGATGAAATCACCTAACAAACGAGAGAAGTACAAATTTAGTACCCGAATTTATTCAATTAAATAACTACTTTTGTAGGAATAATAATTCTATTACCTAAGGACCTATATTCATACTTCATGTACAAAAAAGAAGACCAAAAGTCATTATACGAGCTATCAAAGCAATTATTGAAAACGGAAGGAATTCCTGTTGCTTTTGAAGCAGAACAACAAGTGGAGGATTTGAGGAAAGCGATTGTCTATCATGAGTGGAAGTATTATATTCAAAATGATCCGGTAATGAGTGATTTTGAATATGACACTTTGTACAAAAGATTGGAAGCATTAGAGAAAGCTTATCCGGATTTTATTCAACCTGATTCTCCGACTCAACGAGTATCGAATGATTTGACAGAAACCTTTGAATCGGTTGAGCATCTTATTCCAATGTTGTCCTTAGCCAATTCCTATAACGAAGAAGATCTTAATGATTTTGATACTCAAATTAAGAAGCTAACACTGCTGGATGAAAACGTAGATATTGAATATTGCGTAGAGCCAAAATTCGATGGAGGAAGTATCGCTTTGGTTTTTGAAAATGATCATCTCAGTAGAGGGGCAACTCGTGGAAATGGAACGCTTGGAGAAGAGATGACAAACAATGCTAGAGTGATGAAATCGATTCCATTGAAAGCAGAATTCTCTTCCAAAGGAATTGCTAAAGCGGAGCTAAGAGGAGAAGTGGTTATCCGAAAAGATATTTTTGATAAGATGAATGCAGACCGAGAAGCTCAGGGCTTGAGCTTGTTTGCAAATCCTAGAAATACAGCCTCAGGAGGTCTTCGAATGAAAGATCCGAAGGAAGTAGCAAAGCGTGGATTAGAAGCCTTTATCTATCAATTAGGATATGTCGTTGATGAAGAAGGAAATAATAAAATGAATGCTTTTAAAACGCATGATGAAACGATAGAATTTCTTGGGTCTCTTGGATTTAAAATTCCGGTGAAAGAGCGAAAAGTTTGTAAAAATATAAAAGAGGTTCACGATTTTATTTTGGAATGGCAAGCTAAACGAGATGCTTACGAATACGAGATTGATGGAATGGTCATCAAAGTAAATAGTTTGGCGCTTCAAGAAAAATGTGGTTATACTTCCCATCATCCGAGATGGGCTATTGCTTTTAAATTTAAAGCAAAACAAGCAACTAGTAAGTTGCTAAATGTCGAATATCAGATTGGAAAAATTGGTTCCGTTACTCCGGTTGCGAAGTTAGAACCTGTACAATTGGCCGGCGTAATGGTCTCTTCGGTTTCCTTACACAATGAAGATTTTATTACTAGCAAAGACATTCGAATCGGCGATACCGTTTTGGTAGAACGAGCAGGCGATGTGATTCCTTATATTGTAAAGCCAATGGAAGATCTTCGGGATGGTTCTGAGCAAGTGATAGACTTTCCAAAAAACTGTCCAGTATGTGATACTAAACTAGAGCGTGCAGAAACGGAAGCTGCTTGGCGGTGTACAAATTATAATTGCGAAGCACAGGTGATACAAAGAATGATTTTCCACGTCTCAAAAGATGCGATGGATATTGATGGTTTTGGGAAGAGTTACGTAGAGCGGTTTTTTGAAATGGGTTGGTTGAGGAATATTGCAGATATTTATCGTTTAGATTATGAAAAAATAGCAGCATTAGAAGGTTTTGGTAAAAAGTCGGCTGCTAATCTCGAAAAAGCGATCGAAAAGGCAAAGAAAAACCCAATTCATCGTTTACTACATAGTTTGAGTGTTCATCATCTAGGTAAGAAAGTTTCCAAATTGGTTGCTGGAGAAATTGACCATGTATTGGAATTACAAGACAAAACCATTGAGAACTTCACTGAAATCAAAGACATTGGCCCGGTTGTCGCAGAAAATATAATTGAATATTTTTCAAATCCTGACAATGTTAATTTGCTAAAAGAAATGGAGACCCTTGGGGTAAATCTTCGTCAAACAGAAGCAGATCGGCCTAAAGTTGTTGATGCCAATGCACCTTTAGTTGGGAAAACGATTTTATTTACGGGGTCTCTTCAGAAAATGGGTCGTAAAGAAGCTCAGACTTTAGCAGAGAATAATGGTGCAAAAAATATTAGTGCCGTAAGCTCTAATCTTAATATTTTAGTGGTCGGAGAAAAAGCAGGATCGAAACTCAAAAAAGCACAAGCCATCGGAACGGTAGAGATCATGACCGAAGATGAATTTTTAGAATTGATTGGGTAAAACGTCAATTACATTTAAAAGTAAAAAAACAAATTTCATGAAAAATAAATTATTCTTATTCGCAATCACTTTTCTTTTTTATACCTGTAGTGGACCAAAAGAAGTGGTAAAAACAGTCGAGAAGAAAAAAGTAGATATTTTGCTTTTAGCGAATCAGTGCACCGATAAAGATCCTTTAAGTCTTTATAAATTCAACGGTATTGGTTTTACAAAAATAAAGGCATTGAAAAAGATTGGAAAGGATAGTTTTTCTTTACAATTACCACAAGCCGATCCAAGGTTTTTGTATGTTGGAACGGATGCACAAGCAAAATTGCCGGTTATCTTCAGTGATGAAAATATGAGCATAAAAGGAAGTTGTAAATCCTTCCGAAGTTCCAGTATTACTAACTCGGAATACAACGACACGTATAGTGGTGTTTTGAAAATGATTCGCCAAAATAAAAGAGACATGCAGGTGAAACTTGGCGAGTATCGTCAAGCAAGGAACGCTCCGGATAAACAAGCTTCGATCAAAAAGGAATTGGCTATAATCGATCAAAAACAAATAGCGTTTTTAGATTCTATGAAAGTTAAAAATCCTTTTATAGCAAATATCGCAGGATTAGGAACGATGATGAGTTATCCAAATAAGGCAGATAAGTATAGTAATGAAGTAGATTATTTTGCTGCAGAATATTTTAAAAATGCGGATCTTAAAAGTCCTGTTTTTAATAATATTCCATACTTGTTTGAAGCGTTTAAAGAATACGCTCAAACCTTGGCTTCTGTAAATTTACCAGAAGAAGTCGTGACAAAATTAATCGATCAAAATCTAAAAATGGTACCCGACTCTTCTCAAGCAATGCGTTATGCATTGGGCGGTGCACTATTAGGATTGCAAGCAAAAAATAATCCTGCTTTTGGAAAATATGCGAAATCTTTTATAACAAAATTTGAAAAGACAACAGACAAAGTTTCTTTGGATCGCCTAAAAGGACAGCTTGATCAAGCAAAGAGTTTTGTGACTGGCGGAGAGGCTCCGGAGATTGAAATGAAAACACCAGAAGGGGAGATGCTCAAATTAAGTGACCTGAAAGGTCAAGTAGTACTCATTGATTTTTGGGCGAGCTGGTGTGGCCCTTGTCGAAAAGAAAATCCCAATGTAGTGAAAGTCTACAATAAATATAATGAAGCAGGTTTTGAAATCCTTGGAGTGAGCTTAGATAAGACAAAAGATAAGTGGTTGAAAGCAATCGCAAAAGATGGATTGACCTGGCCACATGTTAGTGACCTCAGAGGCTGGCAGAATAAAGCCGCTCAGACTTATGGTGTTCGATCAATTCCTCATACCGTACTAGTGGATCGCGAAGGAAAAATTATCGCTCGAAATTTGAGAGGCCCTGCCTTGGAAAGAAAGCTAGCGGAGATCTTTGATTAATGAGATTTGAAACGAAGTATCAGGAAAAACTCTTCATGATGCTTCGTTTCAAAAAAGCATACACACCAAATAATGAAAAAAATCCTCCCATTCCTAATTCTTCTTTTCATCGCTTGCAAAGATTCGAAACCCGATAAAAGCGTGAGGGCTGCAGTACTAGTACAGGATACAATTCAAGAAAAACCTGTCGAAAAAATCATTGCTAAACCGAAGATTGCTCCAATTGATTACGACTCCACACAATGGACCGAACCAACTCGATTGGATAAAACCATTGTTTTAGATATGCGATATGCTACGACCAATAATTTTGTCGAAGAACAACTCTACGATTGTGGTCGATGTTTTTTGAGACCAGAAGCGGCACAAGCTTTAGCTGCTGCGAATAAAGAATTACAAGCAAAAGGTTATAGTTTTAAAATGTATGACTGCTTTCGTCCCTTACCTGTTCAGCAAAAACTTTGGGATAAATTTCAAAATCCAAGTTATGTAACACCACCATCAAAAGGCTCAATGCACAATCGAGGCTTGGCTGTCGATTTGACTATCGTTGATGAAAAAGGAGAAGAGTTAGACATGGGAACGGAGTTTGACTTTTTTGGAGAAGAAGCACATCATACTTACACCAAGCATTCTAAAGAAATTAATCAGAATAGAAAATTGCTAAAAGAAACAATCGAAGCACATGGGTTTAAAGGAATACGAACCGAGTGGTGGCATTATTCTTATACCAAAAAGCGGTACGAGTTGTCAGAGATGTTGTGGAAGTGTGAATAAAATAAAAGCTAATCCTAGTTTATGAAATCAAAAAGGAATATTCTTATTGCTGTCCTCTTTTTAATTCTAATTAGTTTAGTCTTTAATATTTTTTTTGAGTCGGATCTATTTGAGTACACTTCTTTTATTGTTGGGTTTCTTACTAGCCTTGTAATCGTATCGCTCTATTTGTTTTTTGTTAAACGCCGCAATAAAAATCTTTCAGAAAACAAGTCCAATCGTATCGCTTCTAAATATTCATTTTCAAATACATTGTTGATTATTTTGATTGTTGCGGTAAGTATCGTTGGGAGTATGCTTATTTTTAAACAAAAAAAGATTGCAGAGTGGCAAAGTGAAATTGAGAAAAATAAAATTGCGCAGCAATCAGAATTAGTAAAGTCTATCAAACAAGGCAATCTAATTGTTTTGATGAGTGATATTTTAAATCAAGTGGATATAGAGATTAAAGAACCGTCAAATGATTCTTTGAGTGAAGAGACGATAAATAGAATTGCCGCATTGAGTTATTCTTTCAAGCCTTATCGGTCTATTGAAGGAGAGATTATGACGGGGAAAATGCTAAGCTCAGAAAGAGGGCAATTGCTGTTGTCTTTGTCAAAAATGAATATTGACTCTGCTTCATTTAGTAAGATAGTTTTAAGAACTTCTTTCTCGAATGTAGATTTAAAAGGTGCAGATTTAAGAAGGGTGAACTTGACCGGTGCGGATTTAAGGGGCGCAAATTTTAGAGAAGCAAACTTAGAAGGTGCAAAATTGAGTGGAGCGGATTTGAAAGATGCGGATTTGTGGGGAGCGAATTTGAAAAAAGCGAACCTTGCAGGAGCGAAATTAAATAGAGCAGATTTAGGATGGGCAGAATTGAATGAAGTGGATTTAAAAAAAGCAATTTTGAATGGTGTAAATATGACATCGGCAAGATTGAAAAAATCGGATTTGACGGATGTCGAATTAAAATGGGCTAATTGCCGAGGCGCTTTTTTTAACAAAGCCAATTTAAGCGGGGTTAATCTTTACGGGACTACTTTAGAAAAAGCAAATTTAAATGCTGCAAACTTAAGTACTGCGAAATTGCTATATTCCAATTTAAGTGAAGCATCTTTAGAAGGTGCCAATATGAGCGAAGTGAATTTAATTATCGCAGGAGTGAAAGAAGAAAATTGGCTAAATAAACTTAGTGATTGGAATGTAATTGGCGCTGAAGAAATTCGAAAAAAATATAAAATAGAAATAGATAAATCCAAACGAACTAATTATCATTTAAAGAAAATAATAAACTGAGCGCTCAGTATTTTAATAAAGCTGCTTCATTCATCACCCTGTTGATCTTTTTCGCATATCTTATCACCACTCTGTCGGAAGTTTTATAAGGCTTAAAGCTAATCTGAAAAGCCCACGAATAATAGAGCTGGATATCGTTGAGATAATCTTTTAATAATTGAGGTGTCCAATAAGTTGTTCTGTCGATATTGTATTTTTTTTTGAGACGCTTGCCTAGTTCCTGTCCCCATTCATTGTTGATAACATCAACATAATTATCTACTGGACCTTTTTCAAGATCATCTATTTGTTCTTGAGAAAATTTCCCAGTTATTAGTTCAGGCAAATGACCACGTTCATGAGTATCCGCAACAAAATCTGCTAACTTCTCTGAGAAGATAGTAGTCATAAAAGCTTGTGCTGTGATATGATTGAATGAGTTGATGTATCCTTTTTCAGAAACGTAATCTTCAGACTCTATGATTGATGTTTGGTCTTCATCGATATGGTGTAACATGGTTTCTGCAAAATCATAAAAGGCCACATCTCCTTCGCCAAACTTTTTTCCAATCCGCCTTCCTAGAAGAAAGATTCGCATGATATCATTTCTGTTATAAACAAGATAAGGAGACCTTAATCCTAGTTTTGCTTTATCTAAAAAGCTTCCTGCTTTTGCAGAGTTAATATCCTTCTCACTGACATCAGACTCAATGATACTACTAACTAAATGACCATTACTGCGATGTGAAATACGGACCAATGGTTTTGTTTTTGAAACAGATTCCGGATAAAAATATTCTATCTTGATCACCGCTTTTAATGCTTCAAAGGATTTGAACCTTGTTGAAAGCAAAGCTCCTTTTATGTGTCGAAGTTTTGGGTTTTTAGTTTCTTCTAGGTGTACAACATCCGGTAAAGGTCGACTGTGACCAGTAGCGAAAATTAAAATTAGAAAAATGAAAAATCGAAAGATATTCAACTTGAATTGTTAAGAATGAATAGATTGTGCCAGTCAAAATTAGTAAAAAAATATGACCAGTTAAAGTTAGCCAATATAACTCAACCTATTTTTTTTATCTTTAAGCTACTTCAATTTCTTGAAAGTATAATTTTCATAAATGAAATCAAAATTCACTTTTTTAGTATGCTTCTTATTTTTTGTGAACACACTTATTGCAAAGGACTATAAAGCGTCTTTTTTTGGAATAGAATCAAATGGTCAAACCATGAACACGAATTCTATCCAAGAGGCCATAAATTATATCCATGAGAACGGAGGAGGTCGGCTGGTTTTTTATGTCGGAAGATATCTTACTGGAGCAGTCTCTTTAAAATCTAATGTAACGATTCATTTGGAAGAAGGAGCTGTTTTATTAGGTTCGGTAAATCCTTTTGATTACAAACGAACAGGGTATTGGACAGGATTGATAACTGCACTTGATCAAGAAAATATTGGAATAACAGGCAAGGGTATAATCGATGGCAGAGGATATGACTTATCTCAAAATGTATTGACCATGGTTTATCGAGGTATTTTAAAAGATGAGAAATTGAATAGCGATCGTCCTAAGGAAGGTCTCCGCCCGCAAATTATTTATTTTAAAAAATGTAAAAGCATAGTCATCCAAGACATCACTTTAAAAAATTCAGCCAGCTGGGTGCAGCAATACAACCAGTGCACAAATTTGTTGGTTGATAACATTACGGTCGATAGCAAAAGTTTTTGGAATAATGACGGAATAGATGTTTTAGATTGTGATAGTGTCATCATTAAAAATAGTTATTTTGATTCTTCCGACGATGGAATTTGTCTAAAGTCTGAAGGTGCTAAACAGATCTGTCAAAATGTATTGATTTATAATAATACCATCCGTTCGAGTGCCAGTGGGATAAAGTTTGGATCTTATTCTTTTGGAGGATTTAAAAATATCAAAATAATTAACAATACCGTTTTTGATACTTACCGATCGGCCATTACTTTTGCTACCGTAGACGGAGGATTAATTGAAAATATTGTCGTTGATAGTCTAGTTGCTATAAATACTGGAAATGTATTTTTTTTCCGGATTGGTGAACGTAGAACAGGGCGAAAAGGAAGTATGAAGAAAATCCAGGTGTCGAATGTTTATGCAGAAGTTTCCGCTACCAAAGCTGATCAAGGCTATCCTTACGAAGGTCCTATTGAGCACATGCCAAGGAATATTTCGCCAGCGATAATTACTGGAATGCCGGACGTTAAGATTGAGGATGTTACGTTAAAAAATATAGAAATTAAATATCCGGGAGGCGGCAATCCCCATTATGCGAAGATCGGATTAGACGAGTTGGATAAAGTCCCTGAGCGAATTGAAGCATATCCAGAATTTTCAATGTTTAAGGAATTGCCAGCATGGGGGATTTACATCCGTCATGCAAGTAATATTAAGATTGAAAACGTTTCGATTACTTGTAAAGAAAAGGATTACAGAACGCCAGTCGTCCTTGACGATGTTCATAAAATAATTTTTAAAGACTTAAAGGTAAAGGAGCCTGGCAAAAAAAAGAATTCTGTTTTTTCAAAAAACTCTACGGATGTTGATATTGATTAGAATTGATAAGTGATCTATTCTCACTATCTAAAGCTTTAAAAAAGACCTTTCCGAAACAAAGGCTATACTAACTGCGTTACATATCTGTTATTTTTTCTAAATTTGGTTGAATTTTACACAGAACCGATTCACTCTTTTCAAATAAATAAAAAACATGCAACAATCAGCCTATAAAAGCGATGTAGAAGCAGTAGATGCATTGGCTAAATCATATAGAGATCTATCTTCAGAGATTGGTAAAGTAATTATTGGGCAAGAAGAAGTGGTCAGAGCGGTCATTATCTCTTTGTTTAGTAATGGTCACAGTCTTTTAGTTGGAGTACCTGGATTAGCAAAAACACTTCTCGTAAGTACGATTGCTGATGTATTGGACTTGGAGTTCAAAAGAATTCAGTTTACACCGGATTTGATGCCATCGGATATCACCGGATCTGAAATTCTTGATGAAGATCGACATTTCAAATTTAATCATGGACCTTTGTTTTCCAATATCGTATTGGCGGATGAGATTAACCGTACCCCTCCGAAGACGCAGGCGGCTTTGCTGGAAGCAATGCAGGAGCGATCAGTAACGGTGAGTGGTGTTCGACATTTATTACCAAAACCATTCTTTGTACTAGCGACACAGAATCCGATAGAGCAGGAAGGAACTTATCCTTTGCCAGAAGCACAGCTTGACCGTTTTATGTTTAACATACCTTTGGATTATCCATCTTATGATGAAGAAATTCAAGTAGTCAAAGCGACGACATCAAATTCAAAATATGAACTAAATAATATCGTTACTGCAGAACAGATTTTGTTCTACCAGCAATTGATTAGAAAAATTCCTATTGCTGATAATGTATTGGAATATGCGGTTGGTTTAGCGACCAAGACCAGACCAAATACAGCGAAAGCAACAGACTCTGTTAATAATTATATCTCATGGGGGGCAGGGCCTAGAGCTTCTCAGTATTTAGTCCTTGGTGCTAAATGTCATGCAGCGATCAATGGAAAGTATTCTCCAGATATCGAAGATGTGCAAGCGATTGCTAAGTATGTATTGAGACATAGAATTGTAAGAAATTTTAAAGCAGAAGCGGAAGGTATTTCGGAAGAGAACATCATTGAAGGTTTATTTTAGACCTGATCTTAGATATTTAAAAGCGAGAAGTGAAACGATGAGTTTTGCTTCTCGCTTTTTAGATTTATAAGGCCAGTCTAGAGAGAAATCACGTTAGGAGAGGGTGTAAAAGCATGACTTACGCCAAAAACGACCTATTGAGCATCTTAATAAATGAAAAGAATAAGAAGCCTGAGCTTTTTGTTAATTTTGTATTTTCAATGTCGTCGAATAAAAAAACTAAATTTCTATGAAAGGTTATTTCAAAAATATATTCCTTTTCCTTGGCTTGTTACTGTTTGTAGGTTGTGCCAATGACTTTACTGATAAGCTTACACCCACGCCAGTAGCTTATGGGAAAATAAATGAACTCGTATTGGTCGGAGATAAAAATATCTGGGAAGGCCCAGTTGGAGATACAATACGATATTATTTATCTTCTGCGTACATCATTTTGCCTCAGCCTGAGCCAACATTGGACATTCGTTTTTACGAACCCAAAGATTTAATAGAAGTGCAAGGGCGCAAAAATTATAGATCGTATCTTTTTGTCGGAGACTTCAGTGATGAAAGTTCGCCAACGACGAGTATGATAAAAAAAGATATTGGCTCGGAAGCCGTTTATCGGGCTGGGTCAGATCCTACATTTAATGTGTCTGTTGGTAACAACAAATGGGCTAAGGATCAACTCTTGATTTATCAATTTGCAAAAAATCAAAATGAACTGATTGATAATATTCGAAAAAATGCGGCGACTATTTTAAAAAGAGTCAATGCGCATGATGATGAAATTGTTGAAGCCAATATTTATCAAGGGGGTGTCAATGGAGAACTGGTTTCTTTGGTTCAAGCTAAAATGGGCGTTACCTTAAAAGTGCCTTACGATTATTTTTTAGCGATGGAAGACAGTACTAATAATGTGATATGGCTGAGAAAAGAAACGGACTTTTTGACAAGTGGTATTTTTATTAAAAAGTTTCCTTATGAAAGTCAGGATCAATTAACCAAGGCTGGAATTAAAGGGCAGCTTAATAAACTTGGTTTGTACGTCAGTACAGAAGTAGAAGGAACATACAAGCACATCAATGATGTCGATCTTCCAATGTATGCAACGAATTTGCAATTGAATGGAAAGTTTGTGGTAGAGACTAGAGGTATCTGGGAAATGGTTGATGATTATATGGGAGGACCGTTTATGAGTTTCTCTATTCTAAATCCAGAAAAAAATGAGATCCTTTTAGTTGAAGGTTTTGTACATGCTCCAGGAAAAGAGAAGCGAGATTATATGCAACAACTAAAGCATATTTTTGGAACATTGAAGTTTTGAAAATTGACTAGCTGGTATCACTCAGTGCAAACGATTTAGACACGTTTAGCGACTAAATCGTTTGCACTTTGTTCTACACAAGCTTTCCTTTTAATTTTCTTTCTTTTTAAAAAATAAAAATGGATTTCAAATTTTCATTCAAAATCCATTTTCATATCCTTTAGGGTTTAGGACCAGTATGATTCTATAAAGGAGACCAGTTATTCGGGCTTCCATTATATTTCAAAGTACTCCCATCAGGCATAATTGCCTGGAGAGTGTTTTCAACACAATCTATACTTTTAGCCCCATATCCAACTTTAGTCTTTCCTCCTTGCGCACTAATTTCATAGATGTCTCCATTTTCAAAGGAATACTTAAGCCCATTACAGGCTATATGCTCATTACTCTGTGCCCAAACTTCTCCTTCTCCTTGATTACCATTCTGTAACCACATTTTATTAAAAGCGTGGCTTAAGTATTTACCTTTCTCTCCACCGAGACATTCAAGAGCAACTTTTCCTCCACCAAGATTGTGGTATAGCCATTCTTCGCCTTCTCCTTGCACTCCGTCTTGTAACCATAATTTGTCAAAAGCATGGCTAAGGTATTTGCCGGTTTCTCCTCCTGTACAGGCCAATGCTACTCGACCGTTAGGCCTTTGCTCAAGAACAAAAATTTCTCCTTCCCCTTGGACGCCATTTTGAAGCCAAACCTTATCAAGAGCATGACTAAGATTTTTACCTTTTTCTCCGCCTAAAGCAGCTAATGAAATTCTTGACATAGTTGTAATTTTTTTAAGTTTATGTAATAAAAGTATCAAATCAATTTGGATTAAATGCCTAGTTCTTTTAGTTATAATTCTGATATGGCAATTACTCCTTTTCGATGCTCTAATATATGTGATGTAACACTTATGTGAGTTTTTTTGATACTCAATGTTCTGAATGGTAGGAAATATGTTCTGAACGGTAGAGAATTAGATTGGGAGGTAGTTTTTTCTGGGTCTTTTGGCTAGTGGGTTTGCTTGTCTAGAGTTAAGACAATCGCCAAAAGAGATTGTGATAGGCCTTCGACCTTGAACCACACTTATGAGGTCACTATAATTTGACGACTTCACAAGCGTAGCGATCACGTGCATAGCAATCACTTGATTAGAAAATAAAAGAAAATCTGAGGATTGCCCTGCTTATTTCTCTTGCACATTGTAATTTCTCCCTCACATTTTTTATATTTATAAAACATGCTGAGGAAACTACAAATAACCAAATCGATAGATACCTATTCGGATGAGGAGTTAATTATCCTAATGCATTCAGAATCAGGTAATCAATATGCTGGAGAGCTATTCAAAAGATATACCCATCTTGTCTTCGGTATTTGTATGAAATATCTTAAAAATAAGGCGGTCAGTAAAGATGTCATGATGGATATTTTTGAGATTTTTTTGAAAAAACCACCTACGGAAGATATCCTTTCGTTTAAGAAATGGTTATTCACGATCACTAAGCATCAGTGTCTTACTTACCTAAGAAATACCAAGCGTTCAGACGGGCAGCAAGAAAAATGGAAGATTTTTGAAAAAAAATCTGAAATTTTTATGGAAAATGAAGACGTTTGGAGTCTTAATAGTAGAACACATGATCAAGCCAAAGTTCGCAATGCTTTAAATCAGCTCAAAGATCCTCAGATTCAATGTATTCGACTTTTTTATATTGAAGGTAAGAGCTACAAAGAAATTGAACAACAAACGGATTTTGATCTCAATCAAATCAAAAGTTTTCTGCAAAATGGCAAACGAAAACTTAAACTTCTGTTGGAGAGACAGGAGGAGAATATTTGATTGGTTTTAAAAAATACGATTAAAATTAACGGAAGAGTTTATTTGACATTTGCCGTAATTATTGTGGGTTGGAGATTTTTTAGAGTTTTTAAAAATCATTTTTGGGGAATGATATACAGGACATAAAAAATCGGAGGAAACCAATCTCGTTTTTATAGCGTGTTCATGGTCAAAAGGGTACATGCCAGGAGCAGGAAGGTTAGAATTTAGGAAAACTCTAACCTTCTAATATCTGATTGATGTCAGATTTGTTGTTGCGTTAATAAATCTTAGAGGACAATTTTCTATTATCATTAAAAAGAGATTCTTTGAAAAAGAGAATAGGCTAATGATAATCGTGCTCTTAAAATTTTTGAAAAATGAAAAAGATTTTTCAACCAACAAAATGCTTATCGCAAAAAGAGATGGAGCATTATGTAAAGGGGGATATCTCAGATGAACTGAGGTACACTATTGAAAACCATTTGGTCGACTGTCCGCTATGTTCGGAAGCGATGGAAGGTTATCAATTAATGGAAGGCGACAGTACTGTTGTCTTTGATGATTTATTTGAAAGTATTGACGCTAAGGTTGCTGCTCCAGAAGCTAAGGCCAAAACAAGAAGCATTCCCTGGAATTCAATTGCTGCTGGATTGTTGTTTTTGATAAGTGTCAGTGCAGCTTATGTTTATTATCAAAATACGAATGCATCAAATAAGTACATGGCTTATTTTGAGCAGAATGATAATGCCTTGAGTACTCGTAGTATTGATGCAACCAATTTGACTGCCGACTTAAAAGGAGGTTATCATTTGTATCAGGATAAAAATTATCAAGGTAGTCTTTCTTTTTTCGAAGATTATCTCAAGGTGAATCCGGAGTCTACGACTGCCGCGTATTATGCTGGAATGTCTGCTTTGGAAATAGGCGAAGAAGAATCTGCAATTGATTTTTTAACAACAGTTCGAATGAATGACGATCGTTTGTATGAAGAAGCAAGCTGGAGGTTAGCGGGTATTTATTTGGAAAGAGGATCAGAGGATAAAGCGAAAGCCTTATTAGAAGATTTGGTGAAAGTAAATAATGGTGTTTATTTTGAACAGGCAAAGGAATTGTTAAAGGAGATCTCGGCAGGTTCGATCTAATAAGGAAAGACGATGCTTGATCTCACAAAAAAAGAGTGGATGTCTATACATCCACTCTTTTTAAGAAAATTTATTTTGCGGCCGAGTTTATTTCAAAAACTCGATACTCTTATTGATAAAGGTAGTCAACTCTGCACCTTTAAGCATACCTTGATTAAGGAGAGCTAAATTATAAAGGTGAGAAACAAACTCTTCTTTTTTATCTTCAGAACGCATTTTTAGAAGTTTCTCTGCTACTAAGTCGTGATTAGTATTGATCACTACATTAAAGCTATCCGGGAAAGCTCCGGCCTGCATACCTTGTAAGGCTTGCATCTCTTTCATTCTTCGCATAAACTCTGGACGAGTAATGATCACTGGTTGATCTTCTGGAGAAAGTGATTCCACTGTGACCGTTGCGCCAGCAGTTTTGATTTTGCTTTCGAAAAGCGTTTTGATTTTCTCTTGTTCTTTTTCACTTAATACAGATTCCTGTGTCTCGTCTTTCTGAACCAATTTGCTAGCAATATCAGAATCTACTCGAACGAATGAAACATCTGTAAGTTTATGTTCCATGTGCTGCATGAAATGATTGTCGATCACATTGTCAAACTCAAGAACATCATGTCCATAGTTTTTGGCAGAAGAAATAAAGCTATCATGCTCAGCCAGATTATTAGAATAGATCATTACCATTCTATCATTCTTGTCCGTCTGATTTGCTTTGATGTGTTCTTTATACTCTTCGATAGTGAAGTGTTTACCTTCCGTATTTTTTAATAAAGCAAATTTGTGTGCTTTATCATGAAATTTTTCTTCAGAAAGCATTCCGTATTTAACGAATACACCAAGGTCTTGCCATTTAGCTTCAAAACCTTCGCGGTCTTTTTTAAATAAACTAGCTAATTTTTCTGCTACCTTTTTAGTAATGTATCCAGTGATCTTCTTTACATTTTGATCAGACTGTAAGTAACTTCTGGATACATTCAATGGAATGTCCGGAGAATCAATTACACCATGTAATAAAGTTAAAAACTCAGGTACGATTTCTTTTACGTCATCAGTAACATAAACCTGATTACTATAAAGCTGGATTTTATTCTTTTGAACTTCTAGGTTATTATTCAATTTTGGAAAATAGAGAATCCCTGTTAAATTGAATGGGAAGTCAATATTAAGGTGAATCCAAAACAATGGAGGTGAACTAAAAGGATATAGCTCGTTATAGAAACTTTTATAATCCTCTTCTTTTAAACTCCTTGGCTGCTTTTTCCAAATTGGGTTTGGATTGTTGATGATATTATCTACTTCAATTTCTTTCGCTTCTTTATCATCACCTTCTCCTTCATAGATGGTTTCTTTCTTTGTTCCGAATTTAATTTCAACTGGAAGGAATTTACAGTATTTGTCTAATAAGCCTTGGATACGTGCTTCTTCTAAATATTCTACAGAATCATCACCGATGTGTAAGATGATATCAGTTCCTCTTTCTTTCTTTTTACTTTCGTCTAATGTGTAGTTAGTATCTCCTGTGCAAGTCCATACCGCACCTTTTACTGTCTTCTTGTAACTCTTAGTATTTACCTCCACAGTTGTCGCTACCATAAATGCAGAATAGAAACCTAAACCGAAGTGACCAATGATTGCTTCGTTTTTATATTTTTCTAAAAATTCCTGAGCAGAAGAGAAGGCTACCTGATTAAGGTATTTTTCAACTTCAGCACTAGTCATCCCTATCCCCTTATCACGGATCGTCAATAATTTATTTTCTTTATCGATGATGATTTCAATCGTAAGATCTCCAAGATCACCTTTAAAAATTCCTTTTGAAGAAAGCGCTTTTACTTTGGTCGTTGCATCAACCGCATTGGAAATTAGTTCTCTTAAAAATATTTCTTGATCAGAATACAAGAATTGTTTGATGATTGGAAAAATATTTTCTGTTTGTACAGATATCTGCCCTTTTTGCATGTTATTTTTTTTTGATTAAAAAGAATAAGATCATTTTCTACTTTAAAGAGTGTTTCAAACCATATGCCATGAGGTTTTTTCTGCCATAATGGCGGAATTTAAAATGTTTAGACCTGTTTTTAAAACCCTAAAGGTAATGGAATAGGAGTAGTATTGATTTGTTAAGGAAGAAAAAGCAATGAAAACAAATAAAAAAAAATCTATATGGCTCACTATTTGCAATTGCACTATCGTCTTTAATTATGAGAAAAAATAGTTAAAAAATGAACACCATTCATAGTTCTAAAATCAAAAATTTGATCACTAAGTTTTATTATAAAGATAATCACTTGTGTTTTCAAATTCTATTGAATTGTGAGAACGATGAGACTAGACTTTATAAAGAGTATGAAGACTACGATCAGTATAAAATGGAGTACAATAAATTACTTGAGGTGAAAGCAGCAAACGAGTTTGTTTTGATCGAGGAAGAAGCAGTTAAAGAAACACATTTAAGTTTTTTGTAATGGCACAGTTATTGAAAATGGAGTAACAGAAATAATTTAAAAAGAAGGAAGATTAAACATACTTTGAGAAAACTAAAAATCTTATCCTTCTCTAAAACCTCTCCCCCTTAAAGGTTTAAATTAAACGATAATAATCAAATGATTTTCGAATCATTTTGAATAAAGAAATAGGATCACTTGTGGTCTTATGAAGAGTGAGTGAGACCAATTTATTGGGGGGTAATATTGGTCTCATATACTCACTTGGATCTTTAAAAAATAAAATAATATTCTGAAGCTTTTCAAATGAGAAAGGCGATATAAGAAAATAAAGAAAATGATTTTTGCTATTCCCCCCTGTGAATCCCCCCTATGCAAATAGTGATTTGATTCGGGAAAAAATGCAAAGATCTTAAAGTCACTTGTGACTTTATACAGGTGAGTGAGACCAATTTATTGGGGGGTAATATTGGTCTCACATGCTCACTTGTAAATCTTGAAAAATATAAAATAATGTCATAAATAACTCTTTCAAATGTGAGAGAGGATTACTAAAGAAAATGATTTTTGCTTCCCCCTTGAGTTACCCCCACTTAGGCAAATAGTAGTGAACTTTTAGGGAAATTTATGCAAAGATCTTTAGGTCAGAAGTGGCCTTAAGCGGGTGAGTGGGACCAATTTATTGGGGGGTAATATTGGTCCTATACTCACTTTGTATTTAAACATAGAAAAAGCGCCGATCGGAATTGTTCCGATCGGCGCTTTTTTGTTTTGACTAATTGAAGCTTAATTTCTTCCGGTAACGTTTACCTCAATTCGCTTGTCTCGGTTTGCTAATTCCCAAGTAGTATGGAAAACCAGTCGAGCAATTTTCGCCATTTTTTCAAAGTTAATTTTATCAACAGTATCCGAAGTTCTGTGGTAGTCATCATGCGTACCATTGAAATAGAAAATTGCTGGAATTCCTTTCACTGCGAAATTGTAATGATCAGATCGGTAATAGTATCGGTTAGGATCATCATCTTCATTATAGGTATAGTCTAATGTCAGGTTAGTATATTTTTTATTAACCGTTTCATTGATTTCATGAAGTTCTGTACTTAAGCGATCAGAACCAATCACATAAACATAATCCGGATTGTCTTTGTATTTATCATCGACTCGACCAACCATGTCTACATTTACATCCGCTACCGTATTTTCTAAAGGGAAAATTGGTCTTTCAGAATAATATTGAGATCCAAGTAAACCTTTTTCTTCGCCAGTAACTAGCAAAGTAAGGACTGACCTTCGAGGTCCATTGCCTTGATCTTTAGCTTCTTTCATCGCTCGGGCAACTTCCAAAACTGTAGAAGTTCCACTACCATTATCATCTGCTCCATTGTATACATCATTGCCACGAATTCCAAGGTGATCATAATGTGCACTAACTACAACAACCTCTTCTTTGAGTTTTGGATCACTACCCTCGATATAGCCCATCACATTTACACCTCGAAGTGTTTTTTGACTTTTCTTTTGATTGATTTTTAAATTGGTTGCTAAGGTTATTGCTTTAGATTTCCCTTTCTTTTTAATCTTTTTGCGAGCCTTTACTACTTTTTTATATTGTTTGCCCATGATCGCTTTCGCAATAGATGTTTTGATAGAAAGGCTATTCGCAGTATTGATTTCTGCATTTTCCATTTCACCTAAAGTCAATTGAGGACTAATTAGTTTTCGTCGGTTGTCGCTGAGAACTTTCTGAATTTCATCCTCGATGATCAGGACTGCTTTTACACCTTTTGATTTTGCAATCTCTAGTTTTTTATCTGGATTACTCGTCCATTCAGACATGGTCTTGTTTCCGGTGATGTAAGAATTCCCTTTTCTGTTTTTAGGTTCTCCTTTGTAGATAAGGATGACTTTATCTTTTAGGTTGTTCTTTTTATAATCGCTATATTTTGGATCGTCAACTCCATAACCAAGGAAAATAACTTCGTTGGTTGTGAAATCAATAAGCTCTTTGTTTTTACCAGGGAAAGAAATAAAATCCCAAAGGTGTTTATATCTTTTATCATTGACATAAATATTAGCATCTTCCCACTTGGTCCAATTTAAAATAACATCCTGGTAATAAGAATCATTGTTGAAAGCTGGCAGGCCAAAATCTTTAAATTGATTGGCGATGTAATCTGCTGCTTTTGCGTTTCCTGGAGTACCAGTTTCTCTACCTTCATATTCATCACTAGCAATGATTACTAAATGTTTTTTCAAACTTTCAGCAGTAATGACATCAGCAAGAGGAACAGGGTCGATTGAGTTATTAAGGTCAGGGTTCGTTTTGATCGTAATCATTTGCTGAGCGCTTCCAGCAACGTTTGGACTTTGTGCAAAAAGTAAAGCACTTAAGAAAAAAGCTTGGAGACAAATAAGAATAAATTTTTTCATTATTATAATTTATTTTACAAAAGGAGTTTTAATGATGAAGTTGTTCCGTAATTTGTTTTTGAACAATTTCTATATAGGGAAAAGTGTTTTTCTATTTTTAGCAAAAAGCGATTTTTCTAACTCTTCTTTCATGTCGACCACCTTCGAAGTCAGTCTTTAAAAAAGTTTCAACAATAGTAAGTGCAAGTTGTTCAGGAACAAATCGAGCAGGAATAGAAATGATGTTTGCATCATTGTGTAATCTAGCAAGACTAGATAGTTCTTCATTCCATGCAATGGCCGCTCTGATGCCTTTGTGTTTGTTCGCAGTCATCGCCGCTCCATTTCCGCTTCCACAAATGATAATTCCCAAGTGTGATTTTCCAGCCTCAATACTGCTTGCTACAGGATGAATAAAATCAGGGTAGTCGACAGAGTCACTGGAGTTAGGTCCCATATCCAAAACCTCAAAATTATTTTCTTTAAGCCAGTCAATGATCATTTTTTTATAATCAAAACCAGCATGATCTGAACCTATTGCTATTGTCTTATTTGCCATGAAGAGAGATGTTTAAAAGTAAATTGATAGTATGTTGAACCTGTAGTGATATCTGTGATATAGCTATATGGCTATATGATTTAGATGGCTACATGTTTTAAAAAGTCCTCAAAATTAAAAAAACCTTTCGGAAATATACTTTCCGAAAGGTTTTAATAGCTAAAACAAGCTTGATGGCGTCTTTTCTTTTAGTCGAGGAAAGGTCCGCTTGGTGCTTTTTGATCTGCTTGGATCAATAATCTGAACCTTTGCTCCAGTGGAGCATGCGGCGCGAAGCGTGTCTTTAAAGCTTCTTCCAACTCTTTGTCTTGCATCTGTTGAGCAATTTGAATCATTTCGTTTTTAGCACTAAGGAAACTATTTGCGTCAGTAGCAAAACCATAAAGTAGATCTTCGTCATTTAACGAAGCCATGAAGTACAGTTGTTGTTCTGTTGCGTTTGCCATTTTATCAATCACGTCTTTCGCCTTTTCAGGTTTGCCAGCTGCCATATACGATCTTGCAAAGAAGAGGATATTTCGATCATAAGGGAAGTTGTACTCTGGAAATGACTCAAAGTATTTATCCATTAATTCCGCTGCACGATCCATGTCTCCTTTTTTGATCATCTCCTGAGCTGTTCTCATGATTACTGCTCGGATCGATTGGATACTTGGTCCATAACTTCTATCAATAAAGGTGTCATGTTTATCAAAACCACCCCACTTGAATTTCGTCATGATATTTTCATAAACAGCTTCATTGTTCACTCTTCCATAACCAACCATTCCAAACTGTCTATCTTGATCTGTTTTTACAGGAACGATTCGAAGGGCAAGACCTTCTAGTTGCATGTATTTGTCTAAACCAAGCATAGACTCCGGTCGGCAAGTTACTGCAAAGTAAACCGGACGAGTCATCGCATTTGTTGCAACGATATCCAATATTGCTACATCTCCTTTTAATAACCATTGTCCTTTACTCTTCGGGATATTGAAATCCATTCGGTTGACGATAACTGCAGTATCTTGAACGGTGACAATTCCATTTTTGATTGCCTGTTGTTTATTTACGTTGATAAATAATTTATCCGCTGGTAAATAACTATCGAGTTGCTTGCCACTTTGCAAAGGAAGCGGGTGCTCTTCACCAATGAATTTCAAAGCAGAAACCAGATTAAATTCTTTATCATATTGTCGAGGATTGATCGGGATTTGAATTCTTTTCTTTCCACGCATTGCTTCAGAAGGAATCGTCATTGCGATAGCTGGCGAGTCATTCACCTTTCTGCGAAGTTGATCGATATACCAATCAACGGCAATCAAACTAAGATTGACTACTCTGACATCTGTTCGGATGCCTTCCGTTTCTTGAGCATACCAAAGTGGATAAGTATCATTGTCACCGTAGGTGAAAACAATCGCATTTGGCGCACAGGAATTCAGGAAGTTACTTGCGTAATCTCTAGATCCTGAATGATCTTTTCTAGAATGATCATCAAAATTTTGAGTGCCCATCAAGACAGGAGCAATTAATACTAAAGCCAACGAGACAGGTGCGGCAATATTACCCATGAATTTTCTACCAAATTTGAAAAGTCCAAGGACGCCCATTCCGACCCACATTGAGTATATAATAAAGGAGCCGACTAATACGTAATCCCGTTCCCGAGGTTCATTTGGAGGCTGGTTAGAATAAACGATAATACCAATTCCCGTAATGATAAATAATGCCAATAAACCAACCATATCTTTGGGTCTTGCCATGAAATGGAATATCAAACCAATCAAACCAAAGAGGAATGGAAGCATATAATATTTATTTCGAGCTTCATGATTTTTGATAGAATCAGGAAGAGTACTTTGGTTGTATAATCGAGCTCCATCAATAGCATCGAAACCAGTCATCCAGTTTCCGCTTTTGGGATCCCAATCGTAAAAACCTTGTTCTCCATTTTGTCTTCCTGAGAAATTCCACATGAAATATCTCACGTACATCCACTTGATCTGATATCTAAAAAAGAAAGCAATATTATCTGCTTGATTTGGTGGGCCTTTTTTACCCATCCATTGTTCGTAAAGCCGTTTTCGGGCTTCGTCATTATGTCCCATTCTAGGGAAAAGCATATTCGTTGATTTGTCAAACTCGTAAGAATTTTTTTCATCAACTATTTCATAACGCTCATCTCCGTCTGCCGTTACAACCTGGCCATATCTGTTCTCTGAATTTACTGCGGTGACCTTAGTCATGTAATGTGGGCCGTAAACTAATGGTCTTTCACCATATTGTTCTCGATTGATATAAGGAAGTAATCGCATTGGA
Organism: uncultured Saprospiraceae bacterium; assembly: GCA_937921595.1. Taxonomy (GTDB): domain Bacteria; phylum Bacteroidota; class Bacteroidia; order Chitinophagales; family Saprospiraceae; genus JAHDHW01. The sequence continues at coordinate 27,342 of CAKZTD010000060.1, read as the reverse complement.
TCACTAGGCGCATTCATGTTGATCGGTGTGTTTGCATTCGCACGAATCACAACAATTCCGATAGTAGAATAACTAGCGACTAAAAGAGAAGCAGCAACCATTATTTTTTGTAATAAAGCGCTTTTTGTTTTGTGAACTGCGTAGAAACCACCTCCTAAAATTCCTCCGATTAATAAAATCAAAGGATACGTTCCGGATAAGAAACCAGTGCCAATACCATTAACCATTAAAAATTCAAGGCTTTTCCAAAGTTTTGGAATACCTGTGATGATTAATTCTTGAATAACAAAAATACAACCTATTCCGATAATTGCTGAAGAGATCGTTCCTAGAACTGTTACTTGTTTATCTGATTTTGAATAGGTCGATTTTGGTCTATTTATAAAACCAAAAACTGCAGCAGCAGCAAAAAGAGCAATTCTTAAAAAACCTGCAATAGAGGAATTGTCAATTTTTCCAAATAATCCATATATTAAAACAAACCCGAGTGTCGCTCCGGCTGCCATCATAGTAGAAGAAGTACTTGGTTTCTTTTTAAAATAATAAAACATCGCCAAGGCTGGGAATGTCAATAAACTCAAAAGGTGAACACCAATGGAGAGACCTGTTGCAAATACTGCAAAAATCATCCATCGATCAGCATCAGGAGTATCTGGTGCTCCATACCATTTCATCATTGCCCAGATGGTTAGGCAAGTAAAGAAGGTTGACATCGCATATACCTCGCCTTCCACTGCTGAAAACCAGATAGAAGTACAAAATGCAGCAGTTAATCCAGCTACTAATCCAGCGCCAACGATTGCAATGCTTTCTGATTGGTCAGGCTCTTCTTCTCTGCCTACTAAAGCGATCTTACCAAGAATCATTGTTGCCCATGCGGTAAACATAGCTGCAAAAGCGGTACAGATACTTGACATTAGATTTACTGCAAAAGCAATATTCTCCGGATGAGCTTCTGTATCGGTAAATAACTCAGCTACAGAAACAAACATTCTACCGATAATGATAAATAATGGAGCTCCTGGAGGGTGAACAACTTGTAATTTGTAAGCTCCTGTAATAAACTCGCCACAATCCCAGAGGCTTCCAGTTCGCTCTGCTGAAAAGAAATAAACAGTCATGGCAACTGCAAATACTAGCCAGCCAGCTATCGTACTTAGTTTTTTGTAGTTCATAAAATGAAGTGTAATTATTTATAGGTCGAATCTAATCTTTCTTGAAAAGCACAAAAGTAATAAATTATTGCTAAGAATCTTCCGCTTTAGGTGCTTCAAAACACTTGGAAATACACCATTTTACTGCTTAAGTTCATTTATACTGCAAATATTTCAGAATTGATGGTATTAAATTCATTTACAGTTGGTTATACTTTTGAATTCTGTTGGATAAGTATACGAGTGATAATGTGGAAAGTTTAGGGGGTAAAAGGAGCTTGGTAAGCGATCGATTGATAAATTCGGAAAAATAAGGACTTAATTGTTTACGTATTTAACTTGGCTGCTTGTCAACTTTGCTAGAATATACCTTTAGCTCTAAGAATCTCCGCATTTTATCCAAATATCAATAATTTTGTCCCGTCACTTACCTAAAGTCTGTTACCTTTGCAAAAAAAAGGAAAGATGTTTAAAATTCTGATTGTAGGCGGCTTAATATATATATTATATAATATGATTTTGAAAAGGCCACTGATCCCAGGAGGAAAGATGGATAAAAAAATTGATGACCAACCGGATGTTGATGACGGAGAGTATGTTGATTATGAAGAAGTGGACTAATTGATTTTTTTGAACTCAAAAAATCCTAATAATGGAAAAGACAGATCTTGGGGCTCAGGTATTGTATAAAAATAACCAGTTGATTGCTTTTAATAAGGAAGCAGCGCTTGGTGTCCAGCCGGATAAAACGGAAGACAAATCTCTATTGGATTTAGCAGAAATTTATAGTAAGTCAAAACTTCATTTGATTCATCGTCTGGATCGTCCTGCAAGTGGAGTCGTGCTTTTTGCAAAAAACAAAAAAGCATTAGCCAATTTAAATCAGCAGTTCAAAGATCGGACGATTGAAAAAATATACTTAGCAGTTGTTAAAGATTCTCCAGAAAAAGAAGAGGATCAGTTGACGCATTTTGTTTATAAAAAGACGAATGGAAAATCCGTTGCTTCAAAAGAAGAAACGCCAGGTTCTAAAAAAGCAGAACTAACCTATAAAGTAATCGGGAAGATTGATAATTATAGCTTATTAGAAGTGAAATTGCTAACAGGCCGATTTCATCAAATTCGATCTCAATTAGCAGCAATAGGTTGCCCAATAAAAGGAGATGTAAAATACGGATTCAAAAGAGGGAATCGTGATCGATCCATTAATCTTCATGCCTGGAAGTTGAGTTTTACTCATCCGATTTCGAATGAACGAGAGGAGATTGTTGCACCAACTCCAGACGATTCGGTTTGGAATGCTTTCGAAATAAAATAATTGATAGGATACTATAGAAGTATTTATGTGATTCGACTTCAAAATTTGATCTTATCCATTTGGTTGTTTTCGCAAGTTTGGAAACTTGCTTTTATTAGAATGTTTCAAGTTAATTCCGATGCAATCGGATATTAAACTTAAAACAATATCTATGGTGTTTTTGAAATAAAATAATAAAAAAAAGACATGTCAGAAGAAACGACAAAACGTACAGATGTTAATGATTTAGGAGAGTTTGGATTGATTGAACATTTGACTAAAGATCATAAATTAGTAAACCCATCTTCTATCAAAGGAATTGGTGATGATGCAGCGGTCATTGATAATGGCGGCTTGTTGACGGTGATTTCTACTGATTCATTAGTAGAAGGAATCCATTTTGATTTGATGTATACTCCTTTGAAACATTTAGGATACAAATCAGTGGTGGTAAGTTTGTCAGATATTTGTGCAATGAACGCAATACCTAAGCAGGTGACAGTATCTATCGCAATCTCAAACCGCTTTTCTGTAGAAGCAATGGATGAATTTTATGAAGGCGTTTACGCTGCCTGCAAAAAATATAATGTTGATTTAGTTGGTGGAGATACGACCTCCTCTCCGCGAGGGTTTTTTATAAACACAACAGCAATTGGTCAGGTAAGCAAAGAGAAAGTTGCATACAGAAGTACTGCCAAAGTAGGCGATTTGCTTTGTGTAACTGGCGATCTCGGTGGGGCATATTTAGGATTACAAATTCTTGAAAGAGAGAAGCAGATTTACTTATCTAGCCCTGAAGTGCAACCAGATATGAAAGGGAATGATTACATCATTGGAAGGATGTTGAAGCCTGAAGCTCGCCTGGATATGATCAAGGTTTTTGAAAAAAGTAATTTGATTCCAACGTCTATGATTGATATTTCCGATGGATTGGCTTCGGAGCTTTTTCATATTAGTAAACAATCGGGTGTTGGTGTTTGGGTCGAAGAAAGTGGGGTACCGATTAAGCAGGAAGTTGAGGTGCAGGCAATCGATTTTAAAATAGATCCAATTACTTGTGCTTTAAGTGGCGGGGAGGATTATGAGTTGTTGTTTACGGTTGATCCAAAGGATATCGAAAAGGTAAAATACATGCCGGATATTTATATCATGGGAGAAATTGTTGAAGCGTCAGCAGGTGTTAAGTTGCATACGAAAGGCGGAAATGTCCATGATATTAAAGCGCAGGGTTGGAAGCATTTTTAGGCTTCCATTAGTCAGGAAAAAGAAACCCTAGATTGTAAATTTCACATACTTGATTGTTCTTCCATCTTCTAAGTGCATCTGTTCGTAGAAAGTTTTGATTTCTAGTTCAGGCCGATAAAGTGGTTTTGAATAGATGTCGTGATCTTCGTAGAGTAAATTACATTTATCGTCTTCGGCGATGGTTTCTAAAGTGAATTCGTAAAGTACAGGAGAGTCTGTTTTGAGGTTGACGATTCCGCCGTCTTTTAGAAACTTCCGGTAATGATTGAGGAAAAATGGAGAAGTCAGTCGGCGATTAGATTTACCTTTTCTTAAGAAAGGATCAGGGAAAGTAATCCAAATTTCATCCACCTCATCTTTTTCAAAAAACAAAGCAATCTGCTCGATTCTAGTTCTAAAAAAAGCAGCGTTATCAATCTTGTTTTCAAGGGCAGTATGTGCTCCTTTCCAAATTCGATTACCTTTAATATCTATACCGATAAAATTTTTATCTGGAAAACGTTCCGCGAGCCCTAAAGTATAATCTCCTTTTCCACAAGCCAATTCTAGAACTAAAGGTTTATCATTTTTAAAATGATTTTTAGTCCAACTACCTTTCATCTCAACGGGGACACCGTCTTTGCCTACGATCTGTGGCGCCTTAGGATCATAGTTTTCATATACATTTGGGAAGCTTAAAATTTCCGCAAATTTTTCCAGTTTATTTCTTCTAGCCATTACTTGGATTATTGAAATACAAAAGTAAGAAAAAGAATTCAAGTTAATAAGTTAGCAAGCCACCAAGTTCAGGGCAATTGCAAGTGAAGTGATTTCATTGATGAGAATCGGATTGAAAGTGCTTAATTTTACCTGAGCGTATATGGTGTTCGACACCCGCCCTCATAACGCAGTCGGTCTGGTTAGGAGAGTCCGAAAACCTACATACCTAATGTCATTTGTTCTTAGCGTGGAGCAAATTGAAAACTAACAAAATTTTAAGCGTTGATCGGCATTGAAAATTTACTCTAGGATCATATCCAGCGTTTTGTTAAACTCAGGGAAATTAATCAAATCATTATGCCCTGCATTTTTAATGGTATAAAACTGATCACCAGATTTGAAGTGTTTTTTTAATTTGAGGGTGCAATTATAAGGAACCACTTTGTCTTTGGTACCATGAAAGATGTGAACAGGGTAATCAATTTTATGAAGATTTTCATCATTAGGAAATCGATGACGGAGTGGAATTTTTAAAATTAAAAAAGGATACCTTGTCTGAACAACATCGTGCATACTATTAAAAGGGGTTTCCATGATGAGTAGCTTTGCAGGATTTTTGGAAGCAATATGGGTTGCTACTCCGCAGCCGATAGAACGACCATAGATGATGAGATTTTGAGCAGAGGACTTTTGACGAATCCAGTCATATGCTTTTTGACCATCTTCATAGAAATTTGCTTCAGAAGGCTTGCCGTCACTTTTTCCATAGCCTCGATAATCAATCATTAAAATATTATATCCTTTAGCAGTAAACCGATGCGCATAATCCCCCCAGCGATCTAAGCTACCCGCATTTCCGTGGAAGTATAAAATGTCTCCTTTTGCTGTATTTTTGGTTTTGAAATAAAGCCCATTAACCTGATCTCCGTTTTCCATTGGTAAAAAAAGCTCTTCAAAATCAGAAATATTGGAGTTTGTAAAGTTAAATTGATGATCAGCATGCAACTTTTCCTCTAAAAAGAAGAACTTTTCTTGTAGAGCATATGCAGCGATGTGGATAAACAAGTAAACTGCTGCGAGGTAAAGTGTATATCGTATTGGTTTATTTATCTTCAATGATTATTTTTATTTAATTTATTGGACTAAATTATATTGAATCTATTTTTTGAAGATATCCCAAATTTTTCAACACCATTTCTCTAAAATCAATTGCTTTTGAAAATTTCAGAATATCAAATAGATTAAAAATAATTCTTTACGTCTAGTTAAAGTTAATAAATGCAATTCAAAATAAAACAAGGAAACATAAAAACCATTGTTTCGATGTCCAAAGAAATCGACGAATTTCAAAATCCTCATGATGAGATGGAGTACGAAAGGCGTTTAAAAAGGGTACCTCATTTGATTTTAATTGGATATGTAGGAGAAAAGCCTGTAGGATTTAAAGTCGGTTATGAACGAGATGGAAGTTTTTATAGTTGGATGGGAGCTGTACATCCTAGTTGGAGGCGAAAAGGACTTGCGAAAGCATTGGCGAAGGAACAAGAAGCTTGGGCGAGGCAGCAAGGGTATACCTCGATAACGTTTAAGACTCGTAATCGATTGAAACCGATGCTCGTATTTGGAATTCGTAATGGTTTTGATATTATAGGTTTTGAAGAAAAGGCGGATGTTAGCGAAAACCGCATATTGTTGAGAAAAGATTTGTAGGGGAGAACAGGAGAAAAGGAAAAAGTATATCTTTACTTTTTATAAGTTATAAATTTAAAAAAATACACATGAATCGATTTAGTGTTTTGTTCTTGATGCTTGTTTTTTCGGTGAGCTTAAATGCTCAAGAATTTTCCTATGGTTTCAAAGTAGGATTGAATTTTTCAACCTTATTGGCAGATTCAGAAATGGATGCGGATGGCAATAGTTTGGAGACTTTTGATTATAATTCTGGGTTCCATGTTGGAGCTGCAGTGATTTATCGCTTCACAGATTTAGTGGGTGTGAAAGCAGAGTTGTTGTTTAATCAAAGAGGAGTAAAGTATGCTTATGATGGAAGTTCTTTTCAAATCTTTACAGATGACCAAGACAATCAAATCCTTTCTACTGGAAACCGAAAATTCTTTTTGGAAACCGTGAATTCTTACATTGATATTCCCTTGACAGCTTATTATAAAATCGGAAGCAAGTTGGAAGTTTATGGTGGAGTAGATATTGGTTTTTTAGTTGGTTCTTCTGGAGTAGGAGAGTACACGTATACTTCTTCTAATGTTCCGGGATTTCCGGATGTAGATGAAGTTTTTGAGTTAGACTATAATTATTATGGGGATGATATTGCAGCGAATACACCAATTGATGCGATGAATACAGATGTAGTCACGATTGCTAATAATACTCGAACGATTACGATTCCTGAAAAACTAGGAGCCTACTATTTAGATTATGATGAAAAAGACGGAAGCTTTTATAATGTATTGGATTTCGGTCTGACTGGAGGATTGGCTTTTTATATCAACAGTGGATTGTATATTAGCGGAACGGCTAATTACAGTTTGACAGATGCGACGAATAATTTTTATGATGTTTCTCGAACGGAGTCGAATGGATTGGAGTATATTTCGCGAGATGATAAAGATACTAATCTTTCTTTTCAAGCTTCGATTGGATTCAGCTTTTAATCAGTGTTTAGATGTGAGGAATGAGTAAGTTCACTCACTCCTCACTTCTAACTATTTACTTCTGTTAATGACCTCTCATCAAATAATGTTTGCCACCAATATAGATGCTGCTAATTGTTTTGTTCTTAGTCAAACGCATCGTAATAGGCTTTCCTTTTTTAGGACTAATTTCTAATTCAAAAGGTGCAACGGTAGGATCTCCTTTTGCTTCAGTTTCATAAAGCGTAAAATTCTTTTTGATTGGAATTTCTTCCACTTTATCTTCCGTAGTTCCATCTTCAAAAGTTAGAATCGTTCGAATATTGATAAAATACTCTTTAACAATTTTAATTTTTACTTCTACATCTTGATCCTCAGAAATAGCTTCTTCCATGCTTTTAGCACTTTCGACTGGAGGTACTGCTCCCGGATCAACGGCTAGTTCTTCCTCTACTTCGATTTCTTCGATTTCAACTTCCTGTTCAACTTCTTCGGTCTCCACCTCTGATTCTTCCTCAGCAATTTCGCCTTCCTCCATTTCTAATTCGTCCTCCTTGTCTGCTTTGCGGTTTTTCTTACCTTTCTTTTTTCTTTTCTTTTTCTTCTTTTCAATTATGGTCACCTTCTCTACAAATTCAATGGAAGTACTGTCAGACATTTGAAGACGTTCCTGCACGCCACCTTCGTCAAAATGAATTCTCATAAACGGATGAATCGTCATGCCCCAAATACTATCCTGTTCAAGCATTTCTATTTCATTCTTATCAGTGAAATATGCTTTTTCTTGATTGTACAATTCTTCAGGAATCGGAGCCAGAAAGAAAATCATCTCCTTGTCCTTTTTTGATTTCTTAAAAACCAAAGCTTCCACTTGAGCTCTTCGATTAACAATCACTTTTAAATGTCCTTGGATGGTAGGATCCCTAGCATTCATCAACATTAGTTTGTATCCGTATTCTGTTGGATTGATATTGTTGACACTATAAACACCTTTGATCTCTCCACCATCAACGTATAGATTGCTGTTCGAAATACCAAAAGAGTATTCTCCAGGAGAAAGTTCTTCTTCTGTCTCATTTGGAATTTCCATGAAATTTGGACGAAAATCATAACCGATCAAGTTGTCGGGCAAGAAAAATTTTCGATCAGAAATATAGGTGAAATCTTCCTGAGCAATAGCTGCTGTGAAGGAACCTAAAATGATTGCGATTAGGATTTTTATTTTATTCATGGGAATACTTTTATAAATGAAAGTATGATTTGTTCAAGAATAAATGTATAATTTATTCTTGAACAAACCATTTGCTAGTTACATTTTAGAATCTACAATTTTCAAAATTTCTTTTTCCAAAGCGGCAGCTTTTTTTTCTATTTGCTGTCCTTTTTTTAATATCGCTTTTACATAAGCTTTATCATCAAGATCGGCACTGTTTATTTTGACATTTAAAAAAGCGCCACGGATTGCTGCTCTTGCACAAAGTGCTCCAACACCTGCATCTGTTACTGAATTCGGATTACCTATTTCAGTCATTGCTTTGATGGTTTCAAAAGATTGTAAAGAGAGTTCCATTATTTTAAAAGGAACTTCAATGGCATTTTTTGTAGCAGCCTGAATACCTGCTTTTCTAGTTGCTTTTTCTTCGGTAGTACCTTTAGGTAATCTAAAAGCATTTATGATTTCGTTGAAAGCATTGGTGTCTTCGTCGACCATTCTTAGTAAAGCATCTTTGTTAGCTTGACCTTTTTCTGCCCAATCTGAAAAATCCTCCCAACGATCATCCCAGCCACGTTTATGAGCAGAAAGATTAGCAACCATTGTCGCTAATGAAATTCCTAAAGCACCAACATAAGCTGATATAGATCCGCCACCAGGAGCAGGGCTTTCAGAGGCGGTTTCATTAGAAAACTCCTCAAGGTTCATTTTCAATAATGGTGCCGCATTAAGGGATTCTAGCTGGTATTCAATGATCTTTTTTTGAGGATCGAAAGGGCCTAATTCGTCTAATCCAAGAGATTTTATTGCAATTTTTATAATTTCAGCCTCAGAGACGCCAAGGGATCGATTTTGCTTTTTGAGAAAGTGCTTGCCTGTTTCTAACATTACATTCAAAGGAACAAGACCAACTAATTCCGAACCGGTCACTCGCAATCCACGGCTTTGCGCACTTTTTAGACATTCTTCAAAAACCTTATGAAGCGGAGATATATTGATATCCGTAAGATTCATGGATATTTGAGCCACACCATATTCTTCAATAAACCAACCGATGCCTTTTACCGCTTTACAAGCACCAGGCTTTCTTAGGGGTTTTCCTTTTTTACTTACCGCAACTTTCCCCGTAATTGGATTGCCTATTCTTTTGACTCGACCTTGCTCCCGAACATCAAAAGCCACTGAGTTTGCTCTTCGAACAGAAGTCGTATTGAGATTGACATTATAAGCAATTAAAAAACCTCTAGCTCCAATTGCTGTTGCACCTGCCTGAGGATTAAATTTCGCAGCACCATAATCAGGCTTCCATTCTGCTTTTGATAATTTTTCAGGAAGCGCTTCATATTCTCCGGAGCGGATCGTTGCAAGGTTTTTCCATTTTGGTTTCGTTGCTGCAGACTCATACATATAGATCGGAATATCTAATTCTCGGCCAACTGTTTCGCCTAGCTTGTGTGCATATTGAGCCACTTCTTCCATGCTGATATTTGAAATAGGAATCATAGGACATACATCGGTAGCTCCCATTCGAGGGTGTTCTCCTTTGTGTTTGGACATGTCAATGATTTCGCCAGCTTTTTTTATAGCCAAAAAAGCAGCTTGAACAACAGCGTCTGGTTCACCGACAAAGGTGACAACGGTTCTGTTAGTCGCTTTTCCAGGGTCAACGTCTAATAGCTTTACACCGTCAACGCTTTCAATTTGATCAGTGATTTGCTTTATAATAGTCATATCTGATCCCTCGCTAAAATTAGGGACGCATTCTATAAGTTGTTTTGACATTTTGAATATGAGTTTTAATGCAGCACAAGCCACAAGGCGTTTTAATGATGATGTGAAATTAGGCTATTTAACGGAGATAGGAAAATATGGACTGGTCAAAAAATAGACACGATTAGCAAACTTTTAAAGTTTCCTAAACGTGGGGCTAAAAACATACGAAAAAAGATACCATTTCGTTATGCCTTCGTAACCTATTGAACCCTCACCCGTAATTTTTATTAAATAGACATAAAGAATTACCTTTGATCAATTTTAAACGAATAAGGAATTCAGTCCAGAAAAATTAAAATTTTCGAATCCAATGAATAAATGGTTTTTAGTTTTTATCCTCACCGGAATAACGAGTCTTTCTTTTGCACAAAAAAATAAGGTAAGCGTTTTTGATTTAGATCAGATTAATGGTCTTTTTTATCAACGAAATACTATTGGAGCTTTTTCAGGGACTGCAATGGAAGAGCATCCAAATGGCAAGAAGAAGTTGGCTGTTCAAATTAAAGAAGGTTTGTTTCAAGGAAAAGTAAAGGAGTGGGCCAAAGATGGGACAAAGATATACGAGGCCGAATATGATAAAGGAAAGCAGCATGGTAAAGAATTGCAATGGTTTGCTACTGGCAAGAAGAAAGTAGAGTTGGTATATGTGAATGGAGAACCCAATGGGATCTGTACCGAATGGCATAAAAACGGTAAGAAAAAGTCAGAAGGTAATTTTATAATAGGTAAAGAAGATGGCCAGCATAATTGGTGGTTTGCGAGTGGACAGCCTGATCAAATGGTTTTTTATAAAAATGGAGAGACTGATGGCATGGTGAAAAACTGGTATCCCAACGGAACACTTAAATTAGAGAGTAATTATAAAATGGGGCTCAAGGAAGGAATTACTAAAAAGTGGTTTGAAGATGGAAAGCAAAAGGCTTTCGAAGTTTATAAAAACGATAAATATGATGGAGAGTCAAAATATTGGAGTTCCAAAGGAATTTTGCACACCATCAGGATCTACGAAGCTGGAAAAATGGTCCAGGAGAAAAATTATAGAAGCGGCAACATCAATGTAGGTAACGGTTATATACAGGTTTATAATGAAGAAGAAAGTTTTTTCAAGGTTTCAGTGAGAGGAGATAATATTAGAGCCGTAGACTTGAAAAATATCACCTTTGTTATCGATGGTGGGATGTTTCAACTTTTCAACATTCCACTAAAAACATTTGTTGATAACATCAATGAATCCGAAAAAAATAAATCTACTTTGGATGCCTATGTAGATTATGAACGATTGGTTTTAAAAGAAAGGGAACCAAGTTTTGAGTTTGATATCAAAAAAGAACCTTTTAAAACCAATAATAATCTTGAAGCGGTACATTGGTCATTTGAGTCGCCAAGTAAATTTGTCGAAGGGCAAACCGAGCGAACAGTTCAAGAAGAGCATTATGTTTCTATTGTTTGTAATCAACATGTTTTGAGTTTGTACAGTGCTGTGACGAAGTCAGATGACCCAGAAGTAATCAAAGAAAGATTACTCAAAATCGCCAATGAAGTTGTGCTTGAAAAAGAACGTATTGACTTGAATGAGATAATTAAAGGCTTGCGAGATTGATTTATTTTACGTAATATATACTCAAGTGAGATGGTTAATGTTTTTTAACCAAATCTACACCCATATTCTAGGTTGCCTACTAAATTTTCCTGTCACAATATAAATTGACCGGTCAATGAAAAAATTACTTTTACTTCTAGTGTTTATCCTTCCTACTTTTGTCTCTGCTCAGACGGTTACCGTATCTGAGCCGCTAAGTATACGTACGGATCAAGCTTACGAATTACTCGGAAAGCTGAAAGACAGATTTTTGCTTTATCGCAATAAAGCCAACAATGAATTTGAGATTCAGGCTTACAATGAGAATTTGCAAATGAGCTGGAAAAAGGAACTGGAGTTTGAGCGAAAGAAAACCGATGTATTAGGTGTCATCGCAGATAAAGAGCAATTTAATATCATCTACCGTTTTAAAAGAAAAGGAAAGACGATTATTAAAGCAAATAAATACGATGCTGGAGCTAACTTAGTTGACTCGATAACTATTTACAATTATGGGAGTCGTTTTTATCCACCCAAAGCACAAATAATTCGTTCCGAAGATAAGTCTAAAATCTTATTATATAGTATTGAGCACCAATCTAAAATCGAAGCGATCTGTTTCGATTTGGAGAACATGGAGTTTATGTGGAAAAATGATTTTTCGCCAGAAGATATGACCTTCCATGTTGATTATCAACAACCTTTGCTTTCTAATAAAGGAGACATGTTTTATGTACTTGGAAAAGATAATCGAAGAAGTACAAAAGATAAACATCTCTACGAAATTCATTATGTCAATGCAGACACACCAAATGGAGGAACCAGTTTTTTTCGAATCCCGATGGAAGAGAAGATGACCTTCGATATGCTTTTTGACTATGATAACCTCAATGAGAATATTGTTGGAGCAGGTTTGTATTCTGAAAAAAATAGAGGACGAGCAACAGGGTATTTTTTCTTAAAAGTTTCAGCTAAGGATACCGATAAAATTGATTTAGCATTTAAGCCTTTTAAAGATAAATTCGTTTCTGACTTTTTAGGAAAAAGAATAAAAGATAATAAAGGTATTCCTGAAACGGTCGTCAAGGATATTGTTTTGAGAAGAGATGGAGGAATCATTATGATTGCAGAGCGTAATAAATTATTAGAGCGTCAGATGTCTCCTTCTGCCAGAGGAAGTTATGTTGGTGAAGATGGTCGAGGCTATATCGTTGATTATCATTTTGAGGATATCATGATGATTTCAATGCACCCTAATGGAGAAACCCATTGGGAAACTATTCTGCCTAAACGACAATATTCTCAAGACGATGATGCGATATTTTCTTCTTTCTTTTTATTGAAAACACCAACTTCGCTAAGGCTGCTTTTTAATGATGATATCAAGTATGAAAATACGGTCAGCGAATATGTAATTCATGGAAATGGAAAATTTGATCGAAATAGTGTGCTCAGCACTTCTAATCAGAAAATACAATTGCGCTTTCAAGATGCCCTTCAGGTAGCTGCAAATACTTTAGTGATACCAAGTGAACGGAAGAGCCGATTAAGGTTGGTAAAGGTTGCTTTTTAGAAATAGAATATGTTAGGAGTCTGGGCTTCGAATCGAAAACTACACTTTTGTACTTTGTTGGGCGCCAGTATTTATCTTTCTTTGTACTTATAGATAGTTGCTTTTATTTCATTGTATTCATCAAACTTAATAAGCCCCCTTTCGAATTCTTCAATTACTGAAATTGCGCCACTTCCATTTATTTCATAATCTAATACTTTACCTACTTCTGGGTGTCTTAAATCATTTTCAGTAGCATCCGGAAAATACTTTTGCATTTCCTCTAAGCTTTCCCATTCTTCCCCTAAAGTTTTTTCTCTGATATGCTCACCGTTTTGATAAATTAATATTTGACTTATTCCAGCTGTGTCAGAATTTGTAGCTCTTAAAATTTCTAGAGATAGTTTCTTGCTAATTTCTTGTAGCTTTTTAGGCTCTATTACTTCTGTTAAATCTTCAATTTTTATTATTATTTTATTCGAATAAATCATAATTAATCTTTCATTACTTCTTGCCTGAAGATTATTCATTGCGGTTCCAAACTCAACCTCAGTATCTTCCTTAATGAAATCATTTTCTAGTATTTTAATTAACTGCTCTAATTTTTCATCTTTACTTTCTGCTTCACATATTATTGCAATTGTACTAAATGATTGCCCCATAATTATGTTTTTTTATTAATTGTGTGTTTAAATTCCCAAGATGCTTTTAATCACCGATGCATTCGAATATATCGAGAAGGAGCATAACCCGTAATTTCCTTAAACTGGCGATTGAAATTTGAAAGATTGCTAAAGCCTACCTGATAACAAGTTTCAGAAATATTATAATCACCAGACATCAATTGCTTGCAAGCAACAGAGACTCGAAATTCATTGACGAATTTTGAAAAAGTCTTTCTGGTTCTTGTTTTAAAAAATCGGCAAAATGCGGAGGTGCTTAAATTTGCAATTGCAGCAACTTCTTCTAATCGAATTGTTTGTTGATAGTGATCCGTTATGTATTGAAAAATTGCTTCTAGTTTTTTGCTTTCCTCATTTCTAGGATTCATAGAAAATCCAATATTAGACAAATACTCAAGCGCAGAAGAATTAGAAAACAGATCTAGTATTTCCAATAAACTTAAAACGCGTTGTAATCCTTGCTTAGAATTAATTGCTATTATTTTATTTCGAATCAATTCATTATCCATTTTTTTTATCCGAACTCCTTTGTCTGTTTCTTTTAAAAAATCACTTAGTTTTTTTAATTCAGGAATTTTAAAAAAACCATCGCCTAGAGAAGTTTTATTAAAAAAAATAGAAGTTGATTTCGCTTCAAGTTTTTTGCTTTTATAAAATGAATCATGATTTCTAAAACTATGAGGAACATTCGCTCCGATTAAAAACAAATCTCCTTCTTGAAAATTGGACACCGAATTTCCAATCAAAAGTATCCCGTGACTTTTTTCAATCAGTGTAATTTGAAATTCTTGATGATGGTGGAAACGATCATAAAAATGAGAAAGTTCATCCGTTTGTATTCGAAAGGATCGCTCTTCACTATAAGGTATTTTAAAAGGTAAGACCTTCATTTTATACTATTTTGCAGTTTTAATTTTAAAAATAGACAATTTAAAACAAAATAGTATCAGAAAAGGATAGAATTTGAATATTTTCATAAAAAAGATTCGATTACATTTGTAATAAAAAAAGTTATGCAAGTAAATTGGACAGGCGTATATCCAGCCGTAACAACAAAATTTTTAGCTGATCATTCCTTAGATATCCCAATGTTTGTGCACAACCTCAAGGCACAAATTGCTGCGGGTGTTGATGGAATAATCATAGGTGGCAGCCTTGGAGAAGCAAGCACTATTTCTTTTGATGAAAGGCGAGAATTGGTCGAAGCTGCTTTAAATATCGGAGCCGATGTACCGATCATATTAAATATCGCAGAACGCAGAACCAACGATGCCATCGAGCTTGCACAGTTAGCTGAAAAAACTGGAGCGCATGGATTAATGCTTTTACCACCGATGCAATACAAGGCAGATTCGAGAGAAACTGTAGAGTTGTTTAAAGCCGTCGCAGGAAATACAAATCTGCCAATCATGCTATACAATAATCCGCATGATTATAAAATTGCAGTAACCATTCCGATGTTAGAAGAACTTGCTTCGATTGAAAATTTCAAAGCGGTCAAAGAGTCTTCCAGAGATATCACAAACGTTACTCGATTTAAAACTGCATTTGGAGATCGTTACAAAGTACATTGTGGGGTGGATACTTTAGCTTTAGAATGTTTGGCTGCTGGTGCCGATGGTTGGGTCGCCGGATTGGTCAATGCGTTTCCAAGAGAAACGGTAGTGATTTACAAATTGATGAAAGCTGGAAGAACCCAGGAAGCGATTGAAATTTACAGATGGTTTATGCCATTGTTAGAATTAGATATTCATCCAAAGCTAGTTCAATACATCAAGCTTTCGGAAGTAGCCACGGGTCTTGGAACCGAACATGTTCGACCTCCAAGATTACCGATCATAGGTAGTGAAAGAGAAGAGGTTTTAAATATTATAAACACTGGTGTTGCAAATCGACCAGATATGAGTAAATTTGAAAACTTGTAATTGATTGGGTGTGAAATTTTTAGATTTTTGAATAGTTATTTAGAAATGAGCGAATGAGCGAATTTTTAAATGAGTGAATGGCCTCTCAAACGTGAAAGAAACAGGCTTTGGGCTTAGAGTTTTTCCAATATTCACTCATTCACTCATTTGGACAAGGAGTTTTAAGTAAAATACTAAAGACTAAAATTCCGCACCAAAAGTGTAAAGTAACATAGAGTCAATTAAAATGTCAGTACTAAAAATTAAAAAATATGGACGGAAGAAATATAATCGGAATCAGAAAGTCAGGAATTCCAACAAAGGTCATCAATGTTTTTAGCCCAAGTTTGCAAAGAATATTAGACGGAAGTTTTAATATCGCTAGCGATGAAGAATTGGAAGAAGCGATGCAAATAGCAACGTCTGCTTTTGAAACTTATAAAAACGTATCCGGTTCGAAACGGGCGGAATTTTTGAATGCTATCGCTGATGAAATTTTAGCGCTAGATGATGTCTTAGTGAATCGAGCGATGCAAGAGTCAGGATTGCCGGAAGGTCGAATCAAAGGAGAGCGAGGTCGGACGGTCAACCAACTTAGGATGTTTGCAAAAGTAGCAGAAGAAGGATCTTGGGTGGAAGCAAGTATTGATCAAGCGATTCCGGATCGACAACCTTTCCCAAAAGCTGATATCCGAAAAATGTTGAGACCATTAGGACCTGTTGTAGTTTTTACAGCGAGTAATTTCCCTTTGGCGTTTTCGACAGCAGGGGGAGATACTGCATCGGCATTAGCAGCTGGATGTCCCGTGATTGTAAAAGCACATGAATCACATTTGGGTACAAATACTCATGTTGCCATGGCGATCCAAAGAGCAGCAGAAAAGACAGGAATGCCAGATGGTGTTTTTTCTTCTTTGAATGGCAAAGGAATTGAGCTTGGTCAAAAGTTAGTGATGCATCCTGCAGTGAAGGCAATTGCATTTACTGGATCGCTCAAAGGCGGAAAAGCAATCTATGATGCTTCTGCAAAACGTAAAGAACCTATTCCGGTGTTTGCGGAAATGGGAAGTATAAATCCAGTTTTATTATTGGATCAGGCATTGCAAAATAATGGAGCAAATATCGCCAACCAATATGCAGGTTCAGTGACTCAAGGTGTAGGCCAGTTTTGTACAAATCCAGGATTGTTGGTTGGGAAGAGTGGCGCTGCGATGGATGTCTTTGTTAGTGAATTGGGTAAAGCGATTGAAGGTAAAAAACCGGAGGTCATGCTCAATGAAGGTATCTGTAAGAATTTTGAAAAAAATAAAAATCATCATTTGGCTCAGGAAGGAGTGAATTTAGTAGGAGAGTCGGAAACGACAGCAGCAGGATTTCAAGGGAGACCTTCAGTGGCTACAGTTAGTGGGGCTGATTTCATAAAAAATAAAGATTTAAAAGAAGAAGTTTTTGGCCCATTTTCTTTGGTTGTACAATGTGCTGATGATGCAGAAATGCAAGCCGTTGTGGAAAGTTTTGATGGTCAATTGACTGGAACAGTGATGGGCGAAAATGAAGAAATCATAGCTAATCGAAAAATTATTGAAACGCTTCAAAGTAAAGTCGGTCGGATAATCTTTAATGGTGTACCGACTGGAGTTGAAGTTTGCCATTCGATGCATCACGGTGGGCCTTACCCTGCGACGACGGATTCTAGATTTACATCTGTTGGTACAGATGCCATCAAAAGATTTGGACGTCCGGTCGCTTTTCAAAGTTACCTACAAGAGTTATTGCCAGAAGAATTGAGAGATGGAAACCCAGCAGGAATTTGGCGGAAGATGGATGGAGAATTTGGGAAGTTATAAGTTAGCAAAGGAATAAGTCAGCGAGTTAATAATAGGCTAGTCTCATTGTTAATTTGCTGACTTAATTACTTGTTCACTTTTTATAAAAATAAATCCCAATGCTTCAACTCACCAATAGTCAACTAAATTCCTTCCTCGATTACCCTAGTCTTGTAGATGTTATAAAAGACGCTTTCGCTGGAAATTATACGACACCACTTCGACATCATCACAATTTTAAAAATCCGATAGTAGAAAAATTATCGACTTTACTTTTAATGCCGTCCTGGGATAATGAAAATTATCTGGGTGTAAAACTAGTGACGATCTCTCCAGAAAATGAACTAAAAAATCTTCCAACGATTCAAGGTTTGTATTTGCTTTTTGATATAAAAACGGGTGTTCCATTAATGCAATGTGATGCGAGATTGCTAACGGTAAAACGTACAGCTGCAGCTTCTGCATTAGCAAGTCAATATCTTTCTCGAAAGGATAGCGAAAACTTATTGATGATTGGAACAGGATATTTGGCTGCTCATTTGATCGAAGCTCATGCTGCCATTCGGCCCATTAAAAAGGTTCAAGTTTGGGGCCGTAATTTTGAAAAAGCAAAACAAATCGCAAGTCGTTTTGAAAATAAAAAAATCGAAATCGAAGCAATTGAAGATATTCAAAATGGAATCGAAAAGGCAGATATTATTTCAGCAGCAACCATGAGTTCAGCGCCCTTGATAAAAGGAGAGTGGTTAAAGCCAGGGCAGCATGTTGATTTAGTAGGTTCCTATCTTCCGACACTTCGAGAAGCAGATGATGAAGTAATTCGTCGCAGTTCTGTTTACGTAGATAATGTCGAAGGCGCAAGCAAAGAAACCGGAGATATTTTAATTCCGCTGCAAAATGGAGTGCTAAAAAAAGAAGATATCCTGGGTGATCTTTTTCAAATCTGTAAGAAATCTTCTAGCTTTTTGCGAAAAGATGAAAACGAAATTACGCTTTTTAAATCTGTCGGTCACGCTCTCGAAGACCTTGCTGCGGCGAGCTATCTTTATGGGAAATTATAGATGTCAAACCTTTGTATTTTTTAGATTTAATCTGTGAAAAAAAAGCGAAGAAAACCTTAAGGCTTTCTTCGCTTTTAATGTCATGATGTACAATGTTTTTTATGGTAGTTCCATAAGAAACGTTCCATCTAGATTGAAAACAAGAATCTTTCTACCTTCAGGAGTTAATATACCAATCACAATTTTTCCTCGGATTCGGTAAGCAACTTTGATCTCTCCATCTGGATAATTTTCAGTAATATAATCTGTAAAGACGTCAGTCAAGTTGTCAATGTTTAATCTGTCTCCTCGGCAAAATCGGAACAATGGAGCTTCTGTAACAAAGGTGTTATCACTTTCAAAAACTAGAACAGTTGGACCTGTGATGCCTACTAAATAATAGTCTCCTTTGATTTTTGCTCTTCGAATTTCCTCGTCTGGATAGTTGTCTAAAATGTAAGCAACGATACCCGCTGGAAGATCTTGAATTCGAATTCGTTCACCACCACCACAAGGGCCAGGTCGGTGACAACGGTTAGGGTGGAGGTCTGTTCTCAAAACAGATCCTTCAGCATTAAAATACTCAATGTCTTCTGTTCCCAAAGTAATTTCATATCCTTTTCCTTCAACAAAAGCTGCTGATTCAACATACGTTTCAAAATGCTCGTCCGCTATAAAATCCTGAGCAACCGTTGGCAGATCGGCATTGCTTACATTTTGTTTTTCAGAAGAAGTAGCAATCTCTTCAATTAATGTTTCTGTAGTGGCGACATCATTATCTTTATTACATGAGGTCATAAATCCTATAGTCAAAATAGATACTAAAACAAATACTAAATTTTTCATTTTCAATTTTTTTAATGCCTCTTGGCTTGTTGATTAAATGAGTTTTAAAAATGTACTTAAGTATAGCTATACATAAAGGCACTTGATTTTATAAGCTTCAAATATATGGTGCAGGAAGATTGAATAAGGTTGTCTGGAAGGAGGAGTTTTTTTATTAATAATAAAAAGAAATAAAAAAAAGTTGACGATAATTAAGGTTTTACAAATAGTCTATAATCTCGCTATTCAAAAGACTCTGTGTCTTCTCCTTCATGTCCTCTGTGTCCAATAAAAAATCAAAACAAATACCCAACTCCAATATCCAAAGATCGAAAAACTGGGAAAGTTTTAAAATTCTGATTCTCAAAAATAGGATTCAAACTACGAGTAACCGTCGGTTCAACACTCAACCAAAATTTATCATTCAAGTGATAATAAGCACCAGCGCCAATTAAGAAATCCGCTTCATAAGATTTTAGATTTTGTAAAGTTCTAGGTTCATAGAAACGATCATTCAGGACAAGGCGAAGACCGGTCCGCATGACTTCTGCAGATTGAATTTGAACTTCCCCTTTGAGTACAAAACGATTTACAAGACCAGCTTTCAGTCCAAAATTTAATTTACCTTTTCCAAACTGATAGCGAGCAATCAAGGGAATACTTCCAAAAGAAATATTGTTTTCCGTTCTCAGGCGTAGGTTGATAAAATCATTCTCAGGGATTGGAACATCGGAGTCTCTAGCCAATGCGATATCTGTGTTAGCCTCTCCACCAGAAGAACTCAAATCAAGATTGTAATTTTTTTCAAACTCACCTGAATTATTCACTTGTTCACCTATAGTGGAATATCTAACTTGTCGACGGCGATTATGCTGGATGGATATTTTTGAATAATTAAATCCGGTTTCGAAAGACCAATTTTTAGAAACTTTATAACCTAGGTTTATACCAGCAGAGAAAGTCGTTTTTGCAACTTCGTCTCTGTTTAAAATTAAAGGCACCACTGTGCTTCCTTTTGCTTTGATAGCCCGAAAATTATTGGCGGGAGCGACCATGAGGCCAATGTAAAAGCCTCCTTTTTTAGTATCAGTTGAATTCAAAGTATCATTAAGATCTGTAAATGCGAGCGTTGCTGCTAAAGTATCTTTGGAAGTTTTTAGTGATTCTGCCAAAGTGGATTTAGTCGGAATTAGATTTAGAGTTTCGAAAGGTTTTTCTAGATCATTTGAAGGATCACTACTGATAATCAGATCTGGGTTATCTGCTAAATTTTTCCTTGATGAAGGTTCAGTTAAATTAGCAATATCTTTTTGCGTAGAATCTTTTTCTATTTTTTGATCATTAGAATTAAGAACGTCAGAGGGTGTCGAAGTTCTGTTCGGTTTTGGTTTAGAAATTACTGATTTAGTTTTAAGACCTTGGTTTTGAGTGTCATGTTCTTTGCTAGACTTAGTTGCTTTATTTTTGTCAAGATGAGTTTGGTTTAGTGGTTCACTTTGCTTGCTTTTTGAATTTACCTTTGGAGCTTGATCAGAACTTTTATCATTGCT
Source organism: uncultured Saprospiraceae bacterium (assembly GCA_937921595.1). GTDB lineage: Bacteria > Bacteroidota > Bacteroidia > Chitinophagales > Saprospiraceae > JAHDHW01. Next base: position 6,354 of record CAKZTD010000060.1, on the reverse strand, counting down.
TTCGACAGTTTGTTCCTTATTGATTTTGTTTGACTCGAAGATTTCTGGAGCATCTGTATTTATTGCTGAAGGATCAGAGCTTGCATCTTTTTCTAAAACGATTTCCGTTGATTTTTTACTAAGTAAATTTTCTTTTTGATTATTTTTTAAAACAATAAAAGTAATCGCAGAAAGGAGTAAAATACCGAAAAATAATAAGCCTTTCCGTATACCTGTCCACCAAATAAAAGCAGCATCGGAATCATCGTCTTTTTTAATAGCCTTTTCTACATTCGTCCAAACCTTGTTAGACGGAATATCCCAACCTTGCTCATTTGCAAGATCAGACTTTTCTTCAAAAGTATCTTTGAAAAAATCTTCAAATTCGTCCTTATGTAAATCTTCCTTCATCTGTTTATTGTTTTTACCAGCTCTGATTTAGCAATCATTTTCCTTAAAGTAGCTTTAGCTTTTGATAATTGAGATTTAGAAGTATTCTCTGTGATGTTCAATTTTTTTGCAATCTCCTTATGTTGAAAACCATCGATCACATATAAATTAAAAACAGTTCGATAGCCTACTGGTAATTTCTGAATCAATTTGGTCAGCTCTTGAGCATTTAAATTACTTGTCGCAACTTCTTCCGTATGGTGGATATTAGCAATGTGATCTAAGTCTGTTTCATGTTGAAATTTTTTATTCTTTCGAATAAACTGCAAGGCTGCATTCACCATCACCCGTCGCATCCATCCACCTAATGGGCCCTGAGATTTGAATTGATACAAATCCGTAAATATTTTAATAAACCCATCTTGTAACATATCTTCTGCCTCCATCCGATCTTTGGCATATCTCAGGCAGACCCTAAATAGCGAAACCTTGTATTGGTCATACAAAGCTTTTTGACAACTGTTATCTCCTTGTAAACAGCCGTCCAGAAGGTTTTTTTCTGATATTGTCAAATTTCCTTTTGAGTTTTCTTCTTTCATGGTGCAGAAAGGATTGTAAAGGTTGCCTGAGAGGGTATCATTATTAAATAAAAAAATCTTTGACCCCAGACGATGATCTGAAGTTTAAAAATACACCTTTGTTTTAACATTTTTTCTATGTGGGATGCAAAAATAATATCATCATTCGCTCAATAAAAAGGAGTATTTTTAAATATAATTCAAGAAATTTAGACCTTAGTTTTTATTAAAAAAAGAAGTATGAAAAAAACATTCTTTTGCATAGATGCACATACTTGTGGTAATCCAGTGCGGCTTGTTGCTGGTGGTGGGCCGATCCTTCAAGGCGAAAATATGATGGAGAAGCGTCTCCATTTTTTAGCAGAGTTTGATTGGATTCGAAAAGGGTTAATGTTCGAACCACGAGGACATGATATGATGTCGGGGAGTATTTTATATCCTCCGCATGATCCAGCTAATGATATTGGAGTACTTTTTATTGAAACAAGTGGTTGTCTCCCAATGTGTGGTCATGGTACCATTGGAACGGTGACGATAGCTTTGGAAGAAGGCTTGGTAAATCCGAAAACACCAGGGAAACTTAGGTTGGAAACACCAGCAGGAATAGTGGCTATTGAATATGAACAAGAAGGCCAAAAGGTGAAATCCGTTAGACTTACCAATATTGCTTCTTTTTTACACAGTGAGCATCTCGAAGTGGAATGCCCTGGCCTCGGAACATTGAACGTTGATGTTGCTTATGGTGGAAATTTCTATGCGATCATAGATCCGCAAGAAAATTTCTCTGGATTAGAAAATTATACCGCTGGAGATTTTATTCGTTGGAGTCCAATCATCCGAGATCGACTTAATGAAAAATACAGTTTCGTTCATCCTGAAAATAAAAACATAAAAGGACTAAGTCATTTACTTTGGACAGGGGCAACCCTCTCCCCTGAAGCTGATGCTCGGAATGCTGTTTTTTATGGTGATAAAGCAATTGATCGTTCGCCTTGTGGTACCGGAACTTCAGCTCGAATGGCACAATGGGCAGCTAAGGGTAAATTAAAAGAAGGTGATCAGTTTATCCATGAGAGTATTATTGGAAGTAAGTTTATCGGTAGAGTGGAAGCGAATACTAAATGTGGAGACTACGATGCGATCATTCCAAGTATAGAAGGCTGGGCGAGAGTCACAGGCTACAATACGATTATTATTGATGATGATGATCCTTATGCTTTTGGGTTTTCTGTTAAATAATTTGTGTTCAAAAAAAAGAATAATTCTTTCAATGAAAATAACAATTATCGGCGCTGGAATCATCGGTTTATCCTCTGCCTACTATCTCAATGAAGCAGGCTATGAAGTCGAGGTGGTCGATAAATCTGATCTCTCAGAAGGTTGCTCTTTTGGAAATGCGGGAATGATTGTCCCTAGTCATTTCATACCATTGGCAACTCCAGGAATTATTACTAAAGGACTCCGATGGATGTTCGATGCTAAAAGTCCATTTTATATCAAGCCTAGGATGAGCTTAGAATTGGCTCAATGGCTTTGGCAATTTTACAAATCCTGTTCATCTGCGAAAGTCGAATCGGCAATTCCTGCTTTGAGGGATTTAAGTTTGTTTAGCAAAAAGTGCTACCAAGACTTAGCTCAAAATCCAGAACTGAATTTCAACTTCGAAGAAGAAGGTTTGATGATGCTTTTTAAAAATCATAAAGCTCAAAAAGAAGAAATTGAAGTTGCTGAGAAAGCGAATGAAATTGGAATTGAGGCAAAAGTGTTAAATGCAGAAGAAGTAAAATCATATGAAACAGGTACACCGACTGATGTAATCGGCGGTGTGTTCTATCCAGGAGATGCACATCTTCATCCTAATGTTTTGATGAATCAAATGATGGTTTATTTAAAAAAACGTGGAGTCATTTTTCATGGAAATACCGAGGTCGTTGGTTTTGATTATAATCATGAAAAAGTAAATGCGATAAAAACCAAAACTCAAAAGACGATTAAAGTTGATCATCTAATCATAGCGGGAGGTTCCTGGACCCCCAAGGTTTTAAAGTTTTTAAAAATAAAAATGCTCCTTCAAGATGGGAAAGGGTATTCTGTTACATTAAAGAATCAGAATGACCGGCCCAAGATTCCAAGTATTTTGACAGAAGCAAAAGTGGCGATGACTCCGATGGGAGATGATCTTCGAATCGGAGGGACTTTAGAAATTAGTAACCTCTCTTCTAAAATCAATAGAAATCGCGTTGCTGGTATTCTCGAAGCCGTTCCAAAATATTATCCAAAACTTAAACCAACGATGCCTGATAATCAGGCAATCTGGCATGGTTTCCGCCCCTGTAGTCCTGATGGTTTGCCGTACATTGGGCATTCTAAAAAGTTTGAAAATTTAACGATAGCAAGTGGACATGCCATGATGGGATTAAGCCTTGGGCCAGCGACAGGAAGGCTAATCACTGAAATGATCCAAGAACAATCTCCTTCTATCGATATAAAACTTTTTGATCCTCATCGTTTTTAAAAAAAAGTGTATTTTGTAAAAATAAGTGACGGAACAAAATTATTAATACGATATTTTGATTTTGAAAAATTGTTGAAATAACTGACCGTAGGAAAGTTGTGAGAGAATATTTCAAATATCTTAAAAAAATAGCGTATTAATAATTCCGTCGAACTACTTATGTATCCAAATAAAACCTAAATTAACAAGATGTTCTCAGCAGAAACCTACAAAAAGAGAAGACAAATCCTCAAAGAAAAATTAGGCTCAGGTGTAGTTCTACTTCTCGGCAATGAAGATAGCCCAATGAATTATAAAGCCAATATTTATCACTTCAGACAAGACAGTTCCTTTCTGTATTATTTTGGATTGGACATGCCTCATCTGGTTGGGATTATTGATATTGAAAAAGACGAAGAAATAATTTTTGGTAATGAATTGACGATAGATGATATCGTATGGACTGGTCCTCTGCCTTCGATAAAAGACCTTGCTGCTCAGGTTGGCGTAGAGCAAACAATGCCGTATAAAAAAATTGATAAAGTATTACATGCTGCTCAAGCAGAACGTAAAACGATTCATTTTTTACCACCTTATCGAGCGATCAATCAGGTAGAGCTTTCCAAGTTTTTTAATATCCCTTTTGATGCTGTTTCTCAACATGCTTCTGTCAATTTAATTAAAACGGTTATTGATCAAAGAGCGATAAAATCTGCAGAAGAAATTGTGGAAATGGAGAAAGCGGTAAATACGAGCAGAGAAATGCATATCGCGGTGATGCAGATGGCGAAGGCAGGTATGACAGAAAAAGAATTGGTCGGTAAAACGATAGATATCGCAATGACTCATGGTGGGCATTTGTCTTATCCAGCGATCATGACGATCAATGGACAAATCTTGCACAATCATCATCATCACCACACTTTAGAAAGTGGACAATTAGTTTTGGGGGATTTCGGAGCTGAAACTTCGATGCGTTATGCTGGAGACATTACTCGAACTTTTCCTGTTGACAAAACTTTTACGGATCGACAAAAAGATATCTATAATATTGTTTTAAAAGCAGAAGTAGATTGTATCGCGGCCCTTAAGCCTGGAATTGCTTATCAGCAAATCCACCTTCAAGCAGCTTCGATTATTACTGACGGTTTGAAAGCCTTAGGTTTGATGAAAGGAAATACCGAAGATGCGGTTGAGGCAGGAGCCCATGCTTTATTTTTTCCTCATGGTCTTGGGCATATGATCGGTTTGGATGTTCATGATATGGAAGATCTTGGTGAAGACCTAGTTGGTTATGATGAACAGATTAAGCGGATTGATCAGTTCGGAACGAAATATCTTAGACTAGGTAGAAGATTGGAGGAAGGTTTTGTGTTGACTGTTGAACCTGGGATTTATTTTATTCCAGACTTAATTGATCAATGGCAAAGTGAAGGCAAGTATAGTGATTTTTTAAATTTTGATAAGATAGCGACTTATAAAGATTTCAGTGGGGTTCGAATTGAGGATGATATACTAATCACGAATGATGGACATCGAGTATTGGGTGATCGGATTCCGAAGACGATAGAGGAGGTGGAAGAAGAGAGAGGACGTTTGGGATAGTTTTTAAGGTTCAGTAAACCTGCTGATTTCTATGAAGTTTATTAAGATCAAATACACAGCTAACGTGACCTCAAATACTACTTTTACGTCATAAAATAAAAAATAAAAATGAGTGAAAAAAACGTATTCGAAGCAAGTCCAGAAGCTAAAGGAAAAGCAAAACAATTAAGATTATTCGCAGTGCTAGCATGGGTGCTTGCCATGGCAGGGCAAGTCTTTGCGATATTAAAATTAATTAGTGATGAGACCTTGATATGGTTGATCGTAGCGATAGTTGTCATTTTGATTCTTGCTATTACTGGTTCTACGCTTTGGAAAAAAGCCAATAAACTAGATCCCGCATCCGAGAAAGACAAGACAAGGTTCTTTATACAAAATCAATTAGGTGCAATCATGGGAGTGCTTGCATTTCTTCCCTTGGTTATCTTCATTTTTACAAATAAGGACATCAGTGGGAAAACCAAAGGAATTGCTGGTAGTATCGCAGCTATAGCAATGGTTGCAGCTGGTATAACTGGAGCGGATTTCAATCCTCCATCAGTAGAGAAATATACCGAAGAAATCAATCAACAAAATGAAGCCGCTAAAAGCCTAGGCATTGATAGTGATAATGTTTACTGGTCTGCTGCTGGGAATAAATATCATATACATGATAACTGCCAACATATTAGAGGCAAGGCTCTTAGCAATGGAAGTATAAAGCAGTCATGGGAAGATAAAGGGATTTCTGAGCTGTGTAAGACTTGTAAGAAGAAAGCAGCCAAATCTTTAGTTCCATCTGATGTAAAAGAGCTGATAGAAACGGAATAGGTTCTTAGTCTAGAAATATACTATGTCTAAATTAGAAAGGGGAATATCATTTGATATTCCCCTTTCTTTGTATTGTGTTATAAATCGAACTTTTCCATAAACTAGAAAAGGCCTCTACTAAATATGCAAAAGACTTTTTTTTGTGGGCGATGAGAGATTCGAACTCCCGACCCTCCCGATATGAAATCGGGATACTCTGAGTCAGAGTGTTGCGAAGCATCGTCCCGATCTTGAATCAGAGTAGAGTTCATCTTATTTATTTTGAATAATTATTTTCTCAATCATAATTCTACTTTTCATTCGCTTTAAGTATGCTTCTCTTTTCATGGCTAGGGAACGGTTAGAGAAAATTTCGATATGCATTAATTTCCATTGAGGAGCACCTTTGCTAGTTGATCGACTAGTGCCTTGGTTATGGCGAATTAATCTAGCTTGGATATCTTTAGATACACCGATGTAATATTTGTCTGTGATAGAACTATAAATAATATATAGGAA
>CAKZTD010000059.1 GCA_937921595.1 uncultured Saprospiraceae bacterium | reverse complement strand
TTTATTTAAACGAAAGCCAAAGAAGCCTATAAGGCCAGTAATAAGTCCACCACCCATAAGGTAATTTCTTTGTGTTGAAATTTTATCATTTGAGTTTTCTAACTCTAAAATATCTTTCTGCTGGTTTAAAATTTCCTTTTCTGTTGTTTGGTATTTTGCTTCTGCATCAGCAAGCACTTTGTTGTTTTCTATGTCAGCTATTTTTTGTTGATAAGACTGATAGCGTTTTAAATGATAGATCGCTTCTTTATAATCATTCATCTCGGAATAAATATCGCTTAACATATCATGGGCGTTGGCGATCAATCTATCTGAACCAGCTTCTTCAACAACTTTTAAACCTTCTAAAGCGTAATTAAGTGCTTGTTTGGGTACGCCCATTAAGTTATACAAATAAGCCATATTATATTTACTTCGGTTAATTAAATTGGGATCACCATAATCCTTCGTTAGCACTTCTGCTGCCTTGCCATACTTTAAGGCTTCTTCAAATTCTTCTAAAGTATTATAAGCAGAGGTCAATGTTAGTAAGGTATTTATTTCGGACCTTTTACTATTCATTTTTTTTGCTACTTCCAAACTCTGAATAGAAACATCAATTGATTTCCTTAAAAAATACCTCATACTATCCAGAAATATTTCAGAATTATCAAGATCAAGTTTAGATTTCTTAAAATACTTTGAAGCAAGACCACCAAAGATATTCGCTCTTCCACCGTTTACAGTCAGACGATGTTTATCACTATCCGCAGCCTCCGCAAATTCAGCTGCTTTATTTAAGTATTCTTCTGCCTTGGGAATCATTGATAGGTTATAATACAAACCGGAAATTTGATAAGTTGGCGCAAATTGTTTTTCTGGTTTTCCGAGTTGGCCCCAAATTTCTATAGCGTTTATTAAATGCTGGATGGCGGTTTCATATCGGTCTCTTTTGATATCTACATATCCCAATCGGTTAAAAATGCTGGCCAGTAATGGTTGGTGATTTAGCTTTGCAGCAATTTTTTTTCCTTTAATCAATTGCTTTTCGGCAGCGTCATATTTTCCGAAATCAGAAAGAGAGAAACTATAATGATATAAGACTCTCGCATGAGGATATTCATCCGGTTCTTTTTCAGTTAGACGCATGGCTCTTTCTGCAATAAGTAAAGAGGAGTCTTTGTTGATTTTTCTATAAGCACTGAATAATGAAGATACAGATTCTATATCATCTTGACCTATGGTTTTTAAACTCATAAGCCACTCAAAATTTTCTGGAGTAGCTTCGAGTTTTGAAGGTTTTCTTTCTTCTGATTGACCGAATGAGAGGGTGCTGAAAAACAAAAACAAAAAGGTATACTTCATGAGAACGAGTTTTTTGGAGTTATACATTCGATGATTCAGCCTTAAGTTAGATATAAGATTCATCAATCAAAAGGAGGAGCTTTGTTATTTACATTCTTGTTGTAGTATACCCTCTTGTTGTGTTTTTGTTTTTTAATAATAAAAATAGGGAACTAGTAATTTGCAGTATAAAAATTAATGACTAGCCCCTAAAAGAATTATTACATTTTTAATGTTCCATGGAAAAGTTAATAGGGATAAGGAATACGTGACTTCCTTGGTACAATGGTTCGTTTATGTTTACTTTATTAAAAGAGTCGCTTGCTTTTTTTACAGCACTTACCAATTCTGAATTTGCATTTTTAGAAACTCGGACATTTTGAATACTTCCATCTTCGCTTAGATAAATTTTAATATTCATTGTTCCTTCTAAACAATTTTTGGCCATGATTTCAGAATATTTGATCTGATCGGTAAAATGATTCTGAAGCTGATTAATCGCTGATTGATTATGTGCTGAAGAATAATCTAATTCGATTTTTTTAGATTCGTCAATTGGATTGTTGCTTTGAATGGTACTGTCGAAAGTAGGTTTATTGTTGTTTGTTAATAAAGCTGTTTGATTAGAAACTGATTGAGCAAAAGTGATTGTTGAGAAAGTAAGCATGAAGGTTAAAATTGATAATTTTTTCATTGGAATTGTTTTCTGAGGTTTATTAAATAAGTTCATTACAAAGATATGCTGTATCGAAGCCTACTTAAATAGAGGCATGGGTGGGAATGACTAGGGGCAAGACCCTAGTGAGGGGGTAATCTATGAACAAGGGGTAACAATTTTTGATTTTAGATCAAATTTAGGCAGAGACTGACTTCGAAAATCGCTTTTCGTTGCTCCTTGTTCTCAAATCATAAGTAAAATTTGATGAGACTAAGAATTATCCATCAAGATTCATTAATTTTGAAAATCAAAAAATAAATAAAATGAGATACCTTATTCTTGCTGGTTTAGTGATTGCCATTCTTTCCTGTGGAGGAGATTCAGGACCGCCCGCTGATTTGAAACTTATTCCAAGACATGAAATTGTAACAAGGGTTAAAGCAGGTAATTTTGATTATCGTCATGCTAAATTTAAAAATCAAAAGGGAAAAGCGCTCAGTGAGAAAGAAAATATAATGCTTAATGCAGGCGAGCTTGGGAAAGATTATTATGAGGACGCAAGTGGAGTCATCAAAGAGGTGAGAGTCCGACCAGTTGAAATAGATGACAAATTTGTGGATATTCAAAGACGAGAAATTGAAACCAATCCTTTGCAAAGTATTCAGACTGTTGAAATTGATTGTGAGCGAATAAACGAGATTTATAAGACTGTAGATAGTTTGGATCAAGCGGTGAGAAGGGAACGAGGAGATATCGCAGGAGTGGATACTGAAAACCTTCAGGTCGTAGTTTCGGCACTTTCGAAATGTGGATGGACACCGAAGCATATGCAAACGATTTGGCGGGTTTTATTACACTCACCTCCAGAGGTAATGTCTTATTATTATGAAGACCTGATTGCTTTTTCTAATAAAGGGAATTTGAGTAATTCTTCCGTAGCGATGATGCGAGATCAGATGTTGACTCGTCATGGTTACAAACAATTATACGGGACTCAAATCCTAAGTGGACAATTGTATAAATTGGAAGACCCTGATAATGTCAATGAACGAAGAAAAATGATGGGAATGGGAAAACTTGAAGATCATTTGAAAATTTGGGGATTGGATTTTGAGGAAGAGAAAAAAAGACTCGAGAGTGAGAAATTGGATTTGTTTAATTGATATTGATTTTTTAAAAACAAAAATATGTCACCAGACCAAGTTTTTCGAATCTGCAATACCATCGCCATGTTCACATGGGTTTTACTCATCGTTGTTCCTCGATGGAAATGGATCAGCCGAATTGTTGTTAGTGGAGTAGTTATGCTTCTGTCAATTTGCTATGCTTATTATATTTCTCAATCTCTGAGTATAGATGACCTCAGTAGTTTCGGTAGCTTGGAAGGAGTGATGGCGCTGTTTACCAATCCGGTAGCCGTACTGGCAGGGTGGATACATTATCTGGCTTTTGATTTGATGGTAGGATGGTTTATTGCATTTGATTCTCGACGAAAAAACATTAATCAATTTTTCATCATTCCTTGTTTGCTCTTGAGCTTTATGCTAGGGCCGGTTGGACTTTTGTCCTATTTAGCACTTCGGTTTTTGATTACCAGAAAGTATTTTGTGGATTTTGATGAACCCACCAAAAGTATTTAATCTTGCATCTTTTTAGAAAACGAAAAGATGAAATACGTTTTCTTATTGCTTACCTTTTATTTGTTTAATACTACGATTCTTTCTGCGCAGTCAGATAGCACCGTTTTAATGGAGGACTCTATGATCTTTATTAACTATGAGATCATGCCGAAATATAAGCATGGAACGAATCAAGATTTAATGAAAGACATTTATAAAAAAATTAAATATCCACTGATAGAGAAATTTGTTCATGTGGATGAAAGGATTGTGTTGACTGTCGAAATTGATAAATTTGGAAAAGTAGATTGCCCAAGAATAATTTGGGGAGATTTTCCAGAAATAGAAAAGCAATTGTTAGACTTAATTTGGGATTATGAATTTGAACCAGGAACAATGCGTGGTGTCCCTGTTAAAACCCAAATGAATTTTCCTTTCAGAATTAAGCATTGAGAATAACCTTTCTAGAATACCGTGATGTAGTTACATAACCACGTAGTCTATCGCTGAATAATCATCTTCTTAGTAAGAGTATAAGTATTATCAATTTGCAACTGACAGAAATATATTCCTACCGGTAAATGACTGGTGTTGAAAGTCGTGATGTTTTCTCCTTCAAAATGATTGGCTTTGTCTATTATATTTATTGTTCTTCCTGAAGCATTAAGAAGGCTTAGGTTGACTGTCGCAGGCCTTGCTAAATCAAATTGAATCGTCGCTGCTACATCTACAGGGTTAGGAAAAACTTTAAACTCCGTGACCACAGAATTATAGGGTGATGCTCCAATATTTAGATTGATATCTTCGATGATTTCGATATGCATATTCTCAGGAATTTCAGAAATTCCTTGAACCAATCCAGAAGGCCATTCGACTTTTATAGAATCAATGGTCCCATCAGGCCCAAGTCCGAAATGAGCATTATGATTGCTTTGTCCTAAGACACCGGTCTGGCCACTAATTTCCCTTACCTGCCAAACTTCAACCCCATTAATGGTCGCCTTTACCCATACCTTTGCACCGATAGCTGTTGTATTAGAAATGACACCAACGCAATGAATATTTATCCAGTTATTAGAATTTCCGTTATTTAAATAAGGGATATGATTGTTGTTATCCGTCCTAGTAAAAAGAATATCCATGTCACCATCTTTGTCCCAATCCGCAGCGGAACATCCAAAGGCACCATGGTTAGCAAATACCTCATCGTTTTGTCGAGTAAAAGTACCATCAGCATTATTTAAAAAAAGAGAATTACTCGAAAAGGCATTCGCTATCAATAAATCCAGATCGCCATCATTATCATAATCTTCCCAACTACTTCCAATAGAGAAAAAATCTTCACTAGTCAATTCGCCTGCATTTACAGAAGTGAATGTATTGTCACCATTATTTTGATACAGTTTATTTGTATCGATATTCGCTACAAATAAATCCTGAAATCCATCATTGTTATAATCACCCCAACTATTTCCTACAGATAAATTATTCTCTTCGGCAATAGCTCCATCACTAAGAAGAGTGAAAGTACCATCGGTATTATTAAGATATAATCGATTGGTAGATTCCTCAATGCTTGGGCCAGTATTGGCGATGTGCAAATCTTGAAAGCCATCATTATTGATATCTGCCCAGACACAATTCACAGTTCCGCTACTATCTTGTGTAATAAGATTCGTCGAGTCTCTCATAAATGAACCATCTCCATTATTGATATAAAGATAATTATCGGCATAGCCAACGTTTCCTCCTGCAACGACATAAAGGTCGAGGTCGCCATCGTTTTCTATATCCACCCAACTACAGCCTTGATAATCTGAAGTATCAGATAAAAAAGGTTCTTCCAATATCTGGCTAAATGAACCGTCTCCATTATTATGGTACAGTTTACCACCTACTCCGGCAGGTGACGCTGTATATAAATCCAAAAATCCGTCATTGTCGTAATCTCCGAATGTTCCGGCAATACCATCACCGTTTTCTATTACATCGCCAGTAGTAATTTTAGTAAAAGTACCGTCTCCATTATTGTGATATAATTGGCGATTTGTTGCAAATAAATCAGGGTATCCATCATTGTCAAAATCTCCCCAGGCACTACCTAGTGCTAGGCTGTCATTATAGATTTCGCCAGTGTTGACTATTGTAAAATTTTGCGATTGGAGGTTGCTAGAAAATAGTGTAACGAGAGAAAGGAGTAGAATTGAGGTTCTTGTTTTCATAATATTGCTTTTGTAGAAGTGAAAATAAGAAAACTTCTTGCAATATATGAACTTATGAATTCCTTAAATCGATTTTATATCCTCATTTTTTTGCTTTAGTGAAGAGATGGTATCTGAAAATTAATCAGACAATTTGCTTAATAGTTCTTTAGCTTCTTTATGGAAATCTGTTTTTGTGTCTTCACTTAATTGCTGTAATAATGATTTCGAAGATTCCAGCTTTTCGGTTTTTAAATAGACTAGCGCAAGAAACCATTTCGCCTGATCAGAATATAAATTATCCTTTCTATTAATAATTTTTTGAAATTCTAAAATAGCTAGATCGTCTTGATCGGTATGCATTAAAGCGTTCCCATAAGCGAGTTGTGTTCGAGTATTGTTCGGTTGCGTTTCAAGGATAGTTTTTAAAATTGGAATAGCCTGGGTATAATCTTGTTTATTATAAAACTGGTGAGCAGCAGCGGTTTCTTTATTTAGGCTTGAACTACGATCATTTGAAAATTGATAAGGGGTATAAAACTGAGCATAAAGATCTTTTGAATCTGGGTTTTGAAAAAATAAATTAGAGACCATTACTAATAAAGCAATTGCAGCCGCAGAGACCAGAATAAACCGGATAATTTTTCCATTTGAAGAACCCTTTGACTTACGTTCCTTTTTTACTTCTTCCGAAATTTTTGAAAACCGTTGTCGTAGATTTTTATTTCCATGAAACTCAATCCCCTCCATTATTTCCTGTTGGTTCTGAAGTTCCTTTTTTAGAATGGAATTCTTTTCTATTTCTAATAAAAAACGATCAAGCTCAGCTCTGTCAAGAGAGCCTTGTAGAAACCGATCGATTAAATCTTGTTGACGATCATCAATATTCATTTTTTACAGGGTTTATAAGGAATCATTTAAAAAAGGAAGAATTTTTCATGAGCACTTTTAGTTTTTTCATACAACCAGATTTCTTGTTTTTAGCAACTTGCTCATTGGCTAAGCCCATCCGTTGTGCAATTTCAGTCATTTTAATTTTTTCAAAATAGAATTTCGTCAATATCGTTTTACATCCTTCTCCAAGTTGATCCAGAAATTCAGAGATCACTTTTTTCTGTTCGTTTTCTTCAAGTGTACGCAGTGAGGATTCTTCAATCGGAATATAATGTTTTAAAGTATCCGAAAGCTTGACCACTCTACTTGAGGTTCTCAATTTTTTTAACCACAAATTTCTACAAATTGAATAAAGATAGGTTTTAAGACTACAGTTTAGTTCATGGCTACCTTTTTTGATCTGATGATAAAGTACAATAAGCCCATCTTGGAAGATATCCTCCGCATCCTCAGGATCTCCGCTATTATTCACGACCATATTAAAAATAGGATCTTTGTGTGTTTGGTAAAGTTGTTTGAATGCTCGGTCATTATCCATAGCCTTGCCTGATTGTATCAACTTTATCAATGTTGTATCTTCATGTATCTGCATGAACGGATGTCTGTTTAATATCTTTTATCCTGAAAAGGTAATGTATAAAACCATATTTTTTAAAAAAAACTTAATAACTGATAGTTACCTTGTTGAATTTCGGGGTATTAAGATAGCATTCAATCGTTTTCGACAAAAAAAACTCCAGTATGTAGGAATACTGGAGAAAATTTTTGGAGTAGTCCTAATGAAATTTGAAACAATATTAAACTACTCATTGTGAAAGAGGATATGAATTTAATATTTTTAAACCTTAAAACAATGAGTTATGAAATTTTTACTTCCGTTTTTATTAATTTTTATGGTATCGCTATCTTCTTTTACTGATGAAAATACATTGGATTATTGTCCTGAAATAGAAGAGGAAGAAGCGGTCACTACGCTGGTTAAGATTTGTACTTTTGCTTCAATGAATACCGGAGGAAATGGGAGTTCCTGTACTCCAGGTTCTCTTGAATTAACTATAAATGATTATTGTATAGGTACGGCGGAAGGAGCCGTAAGAGCTGTTAATTTATTCTCAAATCCAGTAGTAGGGCATAAATATTTTTTATTACCTGGGATGCCGGATATTTATTATAAATATACTTTACCGAATGGATCTGATGTTACTGTTGGTCCTATTACAAAAATGGTTTTTTATGGAGATTCTATTACTACTGCACATGGAAATGTTATTCCAGTTTTCGAATACCGAATACCTATTACTATTGATGTAAGTGAAGAATGTCAAAGTAGCCAAACTCCAAATATCCCCTTGTTGATTCGTCTTGAGGATAGTAGTGGAAGTTTATATCCAATTCAAGATTATGCAGATTCCAATGAGGCATTTTATTGTCAGGTTTTCGAAGAGACCTGTGATGATTGTAGCGAAACTGTTTTTGGTTGTACGGGAGGATATCCACCAGAATATAATGCGATCGCATGTGGTGATTGTAATTTGTGTGTTAATACTAAACGTTCTGCTACTGCTGAAAATGATTATGAATTAAAAGCAACAGAAAATATTATTGTGACTGTTCAACCAAACCCTTTTGATGAATTATTGAATGTTGAATATTCGATTGAAAAAGAGTCTACTGTTCAGTATAGCATTTTTAATTCAAAAGGGGAACTAGTTTATCATCAAGAGATTTGGAATGAAGGAGGAGATCACAATATTAAAATAAGTACGGTTGATTTGTCAGCAGGAATTTATTTTTTTAGAATTAATTCTGCTTCAAAAGTTAATACTAAAAAGCTTGTTAAGTTTTAGTAGCAATACCATAGAGTAATCTTCGTTGAATAAGTTTGGCGAAGATTACTTTAGTTTATATTATGCTAATCCATGAGAATACTATCCGCTTTTCTGTGCTGGGGGATTTACTTTCTGACTATGTTGATTCCAACATATGCTTATACTCAAACGCCTGAGGAGTATAATGAAAAAGGTGGTTTCTATATTGAAACTGCTGAGACCTTTTTTAAATTACAAAAATTAGACAGTGTACTTTATTATGGACAGCTTGCTACAGAAGCGTTTAAGAATGCCGAAAATTGGGGAAAATATATTAATAGTAAGAATACCCTTTCTATGGTATATTACACGATTGGGGATTACAGAAATTTTCAAAAATATTCTTTGGAAGCGATAGCAGAAGCCAAAATTTATTCCGTTGAAGAAGGTGAAGAGATGAGCAATGCTTTGACTAACTATTCTGTTTTTTTGGGAGATCGCGGAGATCATCTTAAAACGATCGAGTACCTGAGGATGAGTTTAGAAATAGAGGAAAAAACGAATAATGAAGAAGGGAAAGCAGTGACTTTGGGGAATTTAGCAACTGTTTATTTAGAAATGGGAGATTATGACAAAGCTTTAAGTTATTGTTTTAAATATCTTGAGATAAGTGGAAGTTCTTTGGAAAAGAGCAGTTCACTTAATGATGTTAATCAATTGAGGAAGATTGGAGAAATCTACATTCAAAAAGAAGAATTAGATTCTGCGAAAAGATATTTTAGAAGATGTTTAGATATTTTAGAAGATGATCAAATGGAAGGTGGTGACTTTGATCAGAAACATAGAATAAATGTCAATTTCGATGTAGCAAAACTTTTTTTTAAAGAAGAAAATCAAGATAGCACTCTTTTTTATATTGATCATGTCCTTGATTTGTCACAAGGGAAATATCGTTTTAATAGGGATAAAGCTTATGAACTTTTAGGGAAGGTTTTTAGCCATCGGAAAGATTTTGAAAAAGCGATTGACTATTTTGAAAAAGCAAAGCGAGTAACGATTGAGCGGTATTCTGATTATGAAAAACATTATTTGATAGCAGAAAAAGATATTGCGCTGGCTAAATCTTTTGAACAAATCGAAGATTTAGAATCTGCCTTGAATCATTATCAACAGGCACTTCAAATGCTCTCCCATGATGACCTCAGTACTTCTGATCTTTATCAGGTTCCTAGGTTGGATAATATTTATTCTCAATTAAATTTTCTTGATGCATTATCAGGAAAGGCAGGAATATTTTTTAAAAAATATAAAAGAAATAAGAATCAAAAAGATCTAGAGGCTGCCTACGAATCCTTTTTAGTAGCTTCACAATTAATCCAGAAAATTCGATATAATTATGATCGACAAAGTTCTTTGTTACAGTTTTCGACCAGAGTGTTGAAAATCTATGAAGGAGGAATTGCGGCAGCTTTAGCGATGAACGAAATTAAAGGAGATAAGAAATATTTGCAGCAAGCTTATTTTTTTAGTGAAAGCAATAAGGCGATGCTATTGTTAGAATCTCTTAATGATAATATGGCAAAAGGCTTTGCAGGGATTCCTGATTCTCTGCTTAAAAAAGAGAATGAATTAAAACGAGAGATTACTTTTTTAAAGAGCAAATTTAATGATGAAAAAAGCAAAGGAAATAAGGACGGCTTGATAAAAATCGAAACACTCAGAGATCAATTGTTTGATTTAAATGAAAAGTATAATGAATTGATTTCTCGGTTTGAAAACGAATTCCCAAAGTATTACCAACTGAAATATAATATTCAATTGGCTACCTTAGCAGAGGTTCAGACTAAGCTCAGAAATACTTCGACAGCTTTAATTGAATACTTCTTTGGTGAAAATATGATCTATATTTTTACAATTACGGGCAAAGATTTTTTTGTAAAAGAAATTGATAGAGAAAAAAAATTGCTGAGTTCAATTTTTAAGGTGAGACGATTTCTGAATCAACCTCCAGAAAGTAATGATGCGGGGAAATCATTTACAGAATACATAAAATGCGCTCATGATATTTATAAAGCTATTCTAGAACCTGTTATTTTACCGGAGATCGATCACTTAGTAATTGTTGCAGATGACCGATTAGGTTATTTACCTTTTGGAGCTTTATTGACGAAACCTCCATTGAAGAATGAAATAGAATATTCTATGGAAAATCTTTCGTACTTAATCGAAGAATATTCCTTGAGTTACAGTTATTCGGGGACCTTGTTTTGTAATAAATTTTCAACTTCTAAAAAAACACCGAAGAATAAGTTTTTAGGTTTTGCTCCTTCGTTTAATGCCTTTGCCGATTCCGATAGACGAGATTGTAACAATGAAGTTCTGGCGGATTTAAATTGCAATGAAAATGAGATAGAGCGTATTAAACAGGTTGTAGGTGGAGAAGTTTTAATCGAAGATGAAGCTACGAAATCTAATTTCGAACAAGAAGCTGATAATTATCAGATTATCCATCTAGCTACTCATGCTTGTTTGGATGATCAAAATCCTGGCTTCAATAAGATCCATTTTTCTGATGATTATATATCTAATTATGACTTGTATAATATGCGATTGAATGCTGATTTAGCAGTGCTTAGTGCCTGTGATACGGGGTCAGGTAGATTGGTGAAGGGAGAAGGCGTAATGAGTTTGGCCAGAGGATTTATACATGCAGGTTGTGCAAGTGTCGTTATGAGTTTGTGGT
Organism: uncultured Saprospiraceae bacterium; assembly: GCA_937921595.1. GTDB lineage: Bacteria > Bacteroidota > Bacteroidia > Chitinophagales > Saprospiraceae > JAHDHW01. Next base: position 12,876 of record CAKZTD010000059.1, on the reverse strand, counting down.
CGGTAGATGATTGTGCAACTTCAGAAATAATGAATGATTTTTATCAGCATCTAAATGCTGGAGAAAGTAAAAGCAAAGCGATCCAATATGCGAAATTAAACTTTATCGATTCAGCTAAAAAAGCTCAGCAACATCCATATTATTGGGCTAGCTTTATTCAAATTGGAGATAACAATCCCTTGTCTTTTTCTAGAAAATCATATCCTTCTTATTTATGGATTCTAGCAATTGTGGTAGTTTCTTTTCTTGCTGGTTGCTTTTTTTATTGTAAAAAATAGCGGTTTGATAATTCGGTCAAACTACTTGAAAAAATAAATTTACTTTTCAATGTTACCTTTTCGTTTTTCATGGAATTAAGAGAGAATTAAAAATAATTTTTAACTTTTAAAATCTGAAACTATGAAAAATGTATTTTCCCTTTTTGGTTTTGCAACCTTCTTAATGTTCTCTTTTGCTTTTACTCCTGTTGAAGAAACGGTTGATGTTTCTACGGAAATTTGCGAGGTTGCTGAAACAGTTACCGTTTCGACTGCTGCGCTTTTTAACTCTGGAAGAATGTACGGATGTGCAGTTTCTAGTAGTCCGGCTAATGTGATTTATAGACTAAATCATGCTACCGCAGGAACTATTCAATTAGATGCAGACTGTATGCCTGATTTTTTAGTACTTGCTTCAGGAGAATGGAATCTGTTTGCTGTTTCTGATGTTGTAGCTCACGTCTATTTCGAATGGGAATTCTGTGGAATACCTGATACGGATGATATCTTTTTGGATGTTCCAGGTACACCAGAGCTTGTTACCCAAATTCTTATTTAAAATGATTGTCAAAATTGTTCGACGAAAGTATTAGTAATATTTTTGTTCGGTCACTTCTTTAAAAATATCCCGGAATTATTACACATAGTGAAAGCTTAAAAATAATTTCGGGATGACTTATGTTTTTATTTCTCATCCTTGTTCAAGAAGAACACATTCAAAGACTTAGCGACCAATTCCTTATAGCTCCGGCCAATCGGCAAAGACTTTCCATCGACTTCTACGAGGGTCGCAGAATACGCTTTTATTTTATCGATCGCTACAATATAAGAACGGTGGATTCTCAAAAAATTTCGATCTTTAAAAAATACTTCCATCTCACCAATTTGCCCTCTAGTAACTAAAGAGGTTTCCATTGTACAGATTTTTGAATAGTCTTTTAAGCTTTCAATGTAGAGGATGTCGTCGAAAAAGACTTTGATCATTTTTCGATTGACATTGAAAAATTGATAAGCGCTTAATGGTTCTGGTTTTGTCGATTGCTTATGTTGTTTTAAACGCTCGCGGAGTTTTAGTTTGTTGACTGCTTTTAAAAAACGAGAAAATTCAATTGGTTTTAAAAGGTAATCTACCACGTCTTCGTTGAATGCATCGAGTGCATATTGATGATAAGCAGTGGTTAGGATAGTCTGCGGTTTATCTTTTAATATTTTTAAAAAATCTAGCCCTTTTAATTTTGGTAAATGTATGTCTAGAAAGATCACATCGATCTGTTCTTCTTTGAGTCGATCCAAAGCAAAAATAGCATCCTTGCAAATACCTTTTAATTCCAGAAATGAAATTTGCTGGATATAATCTTCCAAGACTTCCGCTGCAATCGGCTCATCTTCTATGATCAGGCAAGTTAATTTTTTAGTTGTTGACATCACGCTCTAGTTGGATGAATAATTCGACTTCAAAAATACTTTGGTCGGATTTAATATTCAAGGAGTAATTTTTATCGTATAAAAGATCTAACTGTCTTTTTATGTTTTTTAAACCAATACCTTCATTAGAAGGCAACTCTTCTTCGCTTTGACTATTTCTTATTTTGAAGCGTAATTCTTTTTCTGATAATTTTAAATCAATATTAATAAACGATTCAAAACGAGATTCACTAATTCCATGTTTAAAAGCATTTTCAATAAAAGGGAGTAAAATCAAAGGAGCAACTTCCTGTTGCCAGTTATCGATTTCTTTATTGAAGCTGACATTTAATTGGTCATCGTATCTCAGTCTTTCGAGTTCGATGTAATCCTCCACGACTTTTACTTCATTCTCGATTGGGATTTTTGGAGCACTACATTCGTATAGGATATAGCGCATAATATTCGAGAGTTTCATTATGGAAGGAGCGGTGTTTGCGTCATTTTTTCTAGCTAGACCGTAAAGATTATTTAAAGTATTGAAAAGGAAATGCGGATTGGTTTGTGCTTTTAAAAAATTAAGTTCCGATTCTAGTTTCTCTTTGACGAGCGCTTGTTCTTTTCTTTGTGATTCAATGTTTCCAAGTAGTAATTTTACACTGGCAGCTAAACCAATAGCTGGTAAGATATCAGTAAGGGTGTAGAGTAATCTCCGAATACTGTAAACATTAAAATCGCTCATTTCACCAGTAGTAATATGATTGACGTAAGGAACCAATGTTCGATGACCAAAAAGACAAATGGTGATCGTGATTAAGGAGTAAATACCGAATTTTAAATATTCTCCTTTTCGAAAATATTTTGGTCGGAGATAATAAATCAAAATGTAGAAAGGGATAATCTTCCAAGGGAAAAACATTAACTCTGCTATCAGAAATCGAAAAAATCTTTCTGGCATCGGAAAGACTAATGAAGACTTGGGAGCAAAGAGTAACTTCGTTATGACATAAAGCATAATGAAGGCGAACCAAAATAAAATATGTTTTAAAACACGTAACGACATTCTGTAAAGTTCTTATTTTTTAATGAAAACTGCACGTCCAAAAGATAAGTACGGAGTTTATAAGCCTAAACGACCGATTTTATATGAAGTTTGGCTTTTAATTGTGCAATCCTGTATTTGGAAGTATACTAGCTCTCCTTCTTCTCTTTTAAAAATAAATCATGGAATAGCCTGTTATCTTGATCATTAAGTTGTTTGACGGAATTATCAAAATAACTTATCAATAATGTTGTTCCGTCACTTGCTAGTAAATAATACTATCCACCTTTAAGTCAAGCAATATGAAAATTAAACAAGCCTTTCTTTTATTCTTTCTAATTACAAATTTTTTGCCTCCATCTTTTTCTCAGGTATTTCAAGTGGCAGAAGGTACGATTTCTAATACAATCTCTGATAGTCGAAGCGCTAATTTTTTTGATGTAAATAATGATGGATGGGAAGATATTTATATTTCAAATGGCCTCAATGGAGGACAGCCGGATTTTTTATACCTCAATGATGGAAACGGGCAAATGATTGAAGTGACGGATCAAGAAATAGTGGAAGCATCTAATCCTTCTGATGGAGCAAGTTTTGCTGATTACAACAATGATGGATATATGGATGGTGTTGTTTCAAGCTGGCATGGATCAGAGGATTTGCTCTACCTCAATAATGGAGATGGGATGCTTAATTATAATGCAAATGCGGGAATCGTTTCTGGATCATTTGCGGAGACGGCGGCTTTTGGAGATTATGATAATGATGGATTACTGGATTTGTATATCACTAATTCAGGAGGAGATAATCGAAATTATTTATATCGTAATTTAGGAAATGATAAATTCGAACAGATTACCAATCATATTTTAGTGAATGATACTAAGTTAAGTCGAGGAGCAATTTGGGGAGATTTTAATAATGATGATGTATTGGACTTATTTGTTGCCAACGAGAATAATGCCGCTAATGATATTTTTATCGGACAAGGCGGAGGCGTTTTTGAAAAACTTTCAGAAGGGCAAATTGTGAATAGTTTGAAAAGTTCGATTACTGGCTCATGGGGTGATGTGGATAACGATGGAGATTTTGATTTATTTGTTGGTAACTCCGCTTACTTTTCTGAACAGCAAGATCAATTGTTTTTAAATACGGAAACTGGTTTTGAAAACTTAGAAAATGATCCAGTTGTTATGGCCAATAAATGTACCTATGGTTCTGCGTTTGGAGATTATGACAACGATGGAGATTTAGATTTAATGGTGACCCATGGTTTCTGTAGTTCGGGATTGGCGAATAGTCTTTATGCGAATCAAGGTGATGGCACTTTCGCAGATTCTTCTCAATTGCTTGCTTCTAATTTTATTTTTTGCTCCTTCGGTGTTGCATGGGGTGATGTAGATAACGATGGGTTTTTGGATTTGATGGTTGCGAATTGTAAGAATAATGATGCAGGTACTGAGAAAGCGAATACCTTATTGATGAATCAAGGCAATGAGAATCATTGGTTAAAAATAAAATTGATTGGCCTTGAATCCAATCGCAATGCGGTGGGTGCAAAAGTCAGTGTGAAAGCCACGATTAATGGTAATGAAGTTTGGCAAATCAGAGAGGTCAGGTCGCAGTCTGGCTATGCAGGACAAAATAGTATGATTGCACATTTCGGTTTAGGAGATGCAACGGCAGTGGATAGTATTTTGGTGAAGTGGCCGGCAGGTGGTGTTCAAGTTTTAGAAATGATCTCGATTAATCAAAAAATAGAAATCGAAGAAGGAGTGATTGATAAAGTCGAAGATTTATTTTTATTGAAAAATCTAACAATTAATATTTTACCTAATCCTGTTTCTGTTCAAGCTTCCAAATTTCAATTGATTTTCAATAGTGCTGAAAGTTATAAAAATGCAAAAATAGAAATTATGGATAGTCTTGGTCAGCTTGTTTGGGGCAAAGGGTTAGATGTAGAAAAGGGGAGGACTTCATTAGAGATTTCTAATGAGCGGAAGCTTAGTCCAGGGATTTATTTTGTGACGATACTTTGGGATGGAAGGAGATTGACGGAACGGTTTGTAGTGCAATAGTAGGTAAAATAAAAAAAAATCGGCCAATTCAAATAAATTAAATTGACCGATGTAGTAGGTTGAGAGCTGTATTTTTAAGTGCTTCTTATTGCACAATTATTGTCTTCGTTGAGTACTTATCATTGATCTCTAGCTGAATGGCGTAGATACCTTTCGGTAAATGAGAAAGATTAATCGTTTCTTGGAAAATTCCTGCAGGTAATTGGCCTAAGTTTATTCTTGATTGTAATTGCCCCAATTGATTGTAGATGCTTGCATTTACAGTTGCTTTTTTCTCAATTGTAAAATCAAGGATCGTATGGCTACTAGCAGGGTTAGGGTAGATGGAAAAATCCGTAGTTATGTCAAACTTTGAATCGCTTGAGGTTGTACCTTCCGGAGTAAAAGAAAATACGCCGTATCGATTACTTGCCCACCATAGCGTTCCTTCGTTATCAAATTCCATACTTGAATCATGTGAAAAGTTGGCTGGTACATCTTCATTAATAAAGTTGTCCCATACACCATCTTCTAAAGTTACCATTCCGAATTGGTGGCCAAAATAAATCTTTCCTTCAGCATCAACTTCGATAGAAGAAATACTAGTGTTTGTTATGTCATCGATATTTTCAGCAAGTGGATTGGTCCAAGCAGTACCATCGAATTTAAGTGCTCCATTTGGTTCGTGAATAATCCAAACATTACCATCCTTATCAAATTTAATATCTCCGTTAGGGCGATTAAAAATTGGATAATCATTTGATGAGTATGTAGTCCAAATTCCATCAGAACTTACTTTTTGGATAGCACTTGGTCCATCCCATTCGAAAGAAGAAATCCATAAATTGTCGTCGGAATCAATTCCCAAACCAGAGATGATTAAAGAAGAGAGGGACGAATTGTCTGCATTGTATTCACTCATAGTTCCATTGTCCCAAATATAAATTCTGTCAAATGAACGTAAGTATATTTTTCCTTGACTATCCATCTCAAAGTTCTGGCAATTCCCAAGAGCTGTAAATGTCCAATTGCTACCGGTATAGTGGTAAAGTCCGTTGTTGGTCGCAATCCGAATATCGTCATCAGCTAATACTAGTATGTCATTGTAAAACTCAAAAGGCATTGCTATTTCTGGTTTTGGGAGAAAAGACCAATTGCCATCAGGATCTAAAACGGATATATTATCTTCAGAGTAGGTTGTGAAATATAGATTACCATTTGCTCCTTTGTTTACATTTTTTACACCATTGGTTTCTAAAGTATGCGGGGCGATTAATGTAGATTCAATCGTACCATTTTTATTTACAGAAAGATGAATGTTTTTGTTCAACCAGTGGTTGTTCTCTTCGTCTATATAGAAGTAGGAAATATGATTGTCAAATGCTTCGGTTTGTGCATTTTCTTCTGGAATAAAAGCATCATCTACTAATTTGAAAAGACCATTGTAATTAGAATTGAAGTATATGTTTCCATCAGTATCTTCTGTAAATTTGACAGCTTGCGAGCCGTTGAAATCGATGTCGTAAGTTTGCCAGTCTTGCCCATCATAACGGCCTATCTTTTCAAGGTCACCAATGAAAAACAAATCTCCTGAAGTGCTTAGAAATAAATCTGCATTATTATAACCTTGGACTTCTTCGTTCTCGGTGATGTTGATCCATTCACCATTTTCAAGTTTGTGTACATCAAGGCCCGCAACAAAAACTTCTCCTGCATCATTAATTGCAATGTCCCAGGTTTCGAAAAAGTTAACTCCGAATTCTGCTTCACCATAATGCGACCAAGTTTGTCCTTGTTTATGAAAAACGCCAACAGAAGTACCTAACCATAAGTCGCCATTAGGAGCAATTTTAAAATCATAAAGATGAGTCGTTGATGGATTATATTCATCACTCATTGGAATTTCAATATCCTGAAAATCCGTACCATCAAAGCGGCCCATGACCACATCGTAAGTGCCAATATAGGTGTCTCCGTTTGGTGCTAAAGTAATGGACTGAATGTGATTATTGCTTAGGTTTGAATTAGACTTATTGAAAATTGTTTTTTCAAGAGTTGATTTATTCATCACTACCAAACCTGCATCGGTTGCCATATACAATTCTTCGCCAGTATCTACTAGGTCATTAATTTGTTGTTGACTTTCGTAGGATACCCAGTCTTGTGCAGTCGCTAAAGCAGGTGACAGAAGGGTTAAAGCAAGGAAGAATAAGGATTTAAAAATGTTCATTTTTATCTTTTTTCTTTGATTAGATATTGAGAATGCCTAAGACCTCTTTTCTTAAACATACTCAAAACTATACCTATATTCTTAGTCTTACAAGTAAAACATCTTTCGTAAATAAGGTTTCTATTTTTTAATAATATGCTTTTAAATGAAATTGAGAACTATTTTCTATACTTTTGATAAGTATTTTAAATAATCTAAAATGAAGCTACCTTCCGTGTTTTTATTCGATTTAGTAAGCACCCTTACAAAAACAGAAAGACGATACATTAAAGTGCAGGCTGGTTCTGGGGAAAAGGACTACATTCAACTCATGGACGCTTTAATTGCTCAAAAGATATATGATGAGCAGAAGCTGATTGATGATAATAAAGACGCTAATTTTTTAAAATACCTTGCAGTAAACAAACAATACCTTTATGAATTAATACTCAAATCACTGACTAATTTTGGTCAAAAAAGATTAGAGGATAAAATTTTTGAAAAGATTACTGCTGCAAATACCTTAGAAGGGAAAGGCTTATTTCTTGCGGCGAAGACTGAATTGAGAAAAGGGTTTAAAATAGCAGAGAAATTTGAACTGTTTGAAATGCAAATCATGCTTTGTGGTGTTGAAAAACGCTTGCTCTCCAATCCACAATTTAAAAAGAAGGACAATAAAAGTATTGATAATATTTTTAAGATAGAGTCTAATAGTTTAGACCAACTAAAAAACACGAACGAGTATTGGTATATCGCTCAACAGATTTCTCAGTTTCAATTGAGTTTTCAAAAGATTCAAAACAAAGACCAACAAGATTACCTTGAAAGCTTAATTCAATCTCCTAAATTTCATGACCTTTCTTTGGCGACAAATTTTAAAAGCAAAACCTATTTTTATCAAGCAAATGCGACCTACCAATTTCTATTAGGAAATGTAGAACAGGCTTATGAAATCAACAAACACTTTTTAGAATTGTTAGAAGCTAATTCTAACTTCTTGAAAGTCTATGCAGAACGATATCTTTCAACCTTAAGTAATATGTTGATTGATAGTCTCATTATTGGAAAATTCAATATTTTGAAAGAAGGGATAAGTCGATTGGTGTTGACTCCAAAACGGCCGGAATTCAAATCAATTAAAAATATAGAAGTTCGAGTTTTTAGGCAACGATATTTATTGTTGCTCAATTGGAGTCTTAGCCAGAAAGATTTTGAGAGAGGGATGGAGTGGATTCCAAAAGTTGAAGAAGGTCTTGAGAAATTTGGAAAAAAAATTGAGAAGCATCACCGAATTACTTTTTATTATTTAATAGCTTATCTGCTTTTTCAAAATCGACAATTTGATGCTGCGCTTAAATGGAATAACCTCATTGTCAATGAGCCTAAAGAGGATGTAGTTAAACAGATTTTTTACTTTGCTAGAACGCTTAATTTATTGATTCACTATGAACTTGGAAATGATCTGTTGCTGGAATCTCTCTTGCTATCAACTCCAAAGTATTTGAAATCCAGAAGGCTTGTCTATGGATCTGAAAAAGCCTTGTTCCGATTCTTGGGTAGACTATTGAAATGTGTTGATAGAGCAGAAGAACAAAATCTTATTGCAGATTTTAGTAAAGAAATTAATGATCTTTTTCAGATCCCTAGTGAAAAAAGCGTGTTCAATTATGTAGATTTAAGATCATGGATTCAAGGCCATGAAACGATCATTTAAGTAACCTGCCTCAACAGCCACTCCTTTTCGGCAACAGATTTCAAATTTTCGATTTCATTTTGTAACACAACCGTTTGCTCTTTTTCGTAAGGATTTCTTTCCATTAACTTTTTAGTCAACTGAATAAGGTTTAAATAATTCTCCTGATGATAACCCATGATTTTCTTCCGACGAATGAAAGTGCGCATGGCTTCTAGGTGTGCATCAAGTGTATCGAATTCGTCCAACTCGTAAAATATTTTGAGCATGACTGTTTTTGCAGCGAGATTTAGGAGCAAATCTTTGTAAGGTGATTTTTGAAGAAGCTGAAGTGCAAGCTTGTAATTCTTTCGACTATATTCCAATCGAGCCAGGCAGAAGCTATACATGCTTTCTTGATAAAGTTTATCTAGTTTGCTTTTGAATTTAGTTATGAAATTTTCGACCCATTGAAATTCTTCGAGGACAAGACCAACCGTAACCACATTCCGATAAGTAAATCTAGAGAGTCGATTGTTCGCTAAAAATAAATCTTGTTTCAGACCTTCCCGATATAATTCGAATTCATCTTTTAAAAATTTTCGATCTCCTTCATTGTATCTTCTTATACAAAAATTAATAGAGAGGATGTAGAGATCACCCAATTCTTCTTTTGGAAATTTCTTTCCATGCGCTGCAATTGTTGCTCTAAAGGCTTTGAAATATTTTCCCTCGTCAGGTTGAGAAAGTGTTTTAAAAACATAATAATAAACACCAACCGCTGGAATATCAAATAGTTTTTGTTCTTCTATATAATTGATGATTTCATCGAGTAAGCCAAATTGATATTCTGTTTTGTAAACCGTCTGATGAGAAATTGCCAAACAAGATTGTCTTAGTTTTTGAGAAAGATAAGCGATGTCGAGATTGTCGGACATCTTTTGTAAATTTAATTCACTCATTCTACGATTCGCAGAAGTGAATCGATATTGCTCCAGCTGAATCTGAAAATCGTCCGTGTAGAATTCAGCATTTTGAAAAGTCTGCTTGGTTTGTAAAACTTCTAATTCCCGAAGATTTTTTTCCAGGTGTTTTGGTAATTTTCGAACCCTATAAATTTCTGAAAGCTTTGTTTTTGTTTTAACTTCATCTTCAAAGAGTGCCGAATGAACCAAATACTTTTCAACAGCTTTCAATAAAAAACTCATCCAAAGCCGAGTCTGTTGGTCATCGTAGCTTGCTTGTTTACCTGCCAAAAACCGAAAGGCACTTTCTTTGCTTGGAATATGCTGATGAAGTGTTATGTTTTCCGTTAAATAATCGAAAAGGCGAGCGACTTCTTCCCGTTTATTAAAGAATGGAGAAGCCAGAAAATTTTTGATTTCCTTGATCTCTTTGTTATTTAATGTATTTAAAAGGGCAATCAGCCTTGAATTTTGCATAATTTTGTATTATGAAAATAAATATTCAAATTACAAAATAGAGTATAAATGCTTTAAAAACAACTAAAACGGCCTGTTTGAAATATTTTAAAATTACAAATTACCTTTTTTGTCTTTGTTTGAGACCTGAATCAGTTGCACATTTGTAGTATCGAAATGATTCAAAAAGCTAAAATTGATTTCCCATGAAAAAATTTACAAAATTACACTCAAAACTTTCAGCACTTATCACTTGCTTGTGCATCGGTTTATTTGCTTCGGCACAGGTCACGATCAATGGTACAATCACCAATAGGTCTGATGTGCCTGTCGAAAATGTAGTCGTCTCCTTGATTGGAACTTTCCCTCAAGAAGTACTGACTGATGAAAATGGATTTTATGAATTCTCTGTTCCTACTGGTGGAAATTATACTGTAGTTCCATCCTATGATTTATTCTATTTGAATGGAGTTGATGAGGCGGATGTAGAGCTGTTGTCAAATCTTATATTAGCAGCTGAGGAATACGAATCTTATCTTCAATTTTTTGCTGCTGATGTCATTTCTAGTGGTATCGTTTCAACGATTGACCTTGTTGAATTAATGCGGTTAGTAGATGGAACTATTTTAACTTTTCCCAATAATACTTCCTGGAGATTTTTTAGTAATGATTCTCAATATCCAGATCCGGATGATCCATTTGCCGAGGTGAATATTCTTGAAACGATAGAGCTTCTCGATTTACAATCTGATTCGCTTGGAGTAGATTTTACTGGAGTGAAAATTGGTGATCTGAACAATTCTGCTTTCACCGTTTTACCGATTGGAGCATGTAATCTCTCTTGTGGAAATGTCGTAGGAAATGTTTTTTACGATCTTGACGATGATTGCCTAAAGGATACTACAGATCAAGATTTGAATTCCTGGTTGGTAGAAGTGAGTGATGGAGTTACCTCTGTTTTTGGTTACACGAATGCAATGGGAAATTATAATATCCCATTAGCTCCAGGTGACTATACGATTTCTGTTTCTCCTCCTTCCACAAACTGGGGGCTTTGTCAAAGTTCATTTCCTATAACCGTAATAGAAGGAGAAGATGTCATTCAAGATTTTGCCGCTAATGCTATTATTGAGTGTCCAGAAATGGAAGTAAGTTTGAGTACCGTTCCTTTACGTCCTTGTTTTGATCGACAATATTTTGCGACCTATTGCAATAATGGAACTTCAGCAGCCGAAGACGCTTCAGTGGTGGTTACCTTTGATTCTTTATTTACAATCAATAGCAGTTCGCCACCTTGGACGAGTCAGGATGGTAATACATTTACTTTTGATATTGGAGATGTAGCGGTCAATGAATGTGGTACTGTTGTATTCAATTATCTATTGGATTGTGATACAGAGGTTGGGCAAACTTTATGTACAGATGCTCAGGTTTTTCCAGATTCTATTTGCATGCCTAATGTCGCCGGTTGGGATGGTTCAAATTTGAATCTAAGCGGTGAGTGTGTTGGAGATTCTGTTGTCTTTAATATCACCAATGTTGGAATGCCGATGCAGCAAATGGTACAGTATATCGTTATTGAAGATGATATGATTATGATGATCAATGGTGATAATGATATTCAATTGGATGAAGGTGAAAGCATACAAATTAGTGTACCTGCCAATGGTTCGACCTGGAGAGTTGAGGTGATGCAGACCATGCAAAATCCTTTGGCCGCTCTAGTTAGTACTGCCGTTGAAGGTTGCGGAGAGGATGGAAATGGCACTTTTAGTATTGGCTTTGTCAATCTATTTCCACAATATACTGCAGGTCCTACAGTAGCAGAAGATTGTGAAGTAGTCGTTGCGGCATTTGATCCTAATGATAAAGCAGCTGTTCCAGTAGGTGTAGGTGATGAGCATTTTATAAAGAAAAATGTTGGTCTTGATTATAAGATTCGTTTTCAAAATACAGGAACGGATACTGCATTCAATGTGATCATTCGAGATACGATTTCTCCTTGGTTGGATCTAGGTTCATTGCGTCCAAGTATTTCGAGTCATGATTACCAGTATAATTTCCTAGGGAATAATGTGGTGGAATTTAGTTTCCAAAATATCATGCTCCCAGATAGTAATGTTAATGAGCCTGCTTCACATGGGTTTATAAAATTTAGAATTAATCAAAAAACAGATAATCCTTTAGGAACGATCATTGAAAATAAAGCAGAAATCTATTTTGATTTTGAAGATGCGATTGTTACCAATACAGTGTTTCATACCATCGGCGAAAATTTCCTAGAGGTTATTAATAATGTGATTTTACAACCCGGTCAGCAATTTGAAATCAAGCTATCCCCAAACCCAATTGCCTCCTCTGCCGTTTTGTCTTTTGAAGGAATAGATTTACAAGAGGGTACATTTTTACTGTACGATTTATACGGCAGATCATTAAGGCAAGTGAATTTTACAGGCAATCAGTTCACCTTTTTTAAGAATGAATTGACCAGTGGAATGTACATTTTTGAAGTTTTAGAAAAAGGACAACGATTGAGTACTGGCAAGTTGATGATTCACTAAACCGTTTAAATACTCATAAGTACAAAACTAAAACTATAAATTGAGATTAGATCCTGCAAGTAGACTTCTACTTGCGGGATTTTTAATTTTTTGAATAACTAGTCTATAAAATTCGATGGTTTACCGATAAAAAGGCATTATGCCTTTTATCGTTCTTTTCAAAAACCTATATTTAGGAAATGAAATATTTTCCTCAAGATATTGCTTTACGAAAACACATCGATCATTATTGGATCGTCCGTGATGCTGAGGA
>CAKZTD010000058.1 GCA_937921595.1 uncultured Saprospiraceae bacterium | reverse complement strand
TATTAACAACACAATGATCTATGATCATTGATTATGCCAAGCCAGTTTTTATGACATTCTTACAGGTGTTTCCGCCATTGCGGCCCTTCTGAGTTGTAAGAATGACATTAGCTTGCCAAATTGGCAACAAAAGTAGCATTTAAAAGGCTCTTTTTGTAGAAAATGAAGTAAAAAAAAGGAGCTATTTGAAGGAATGGAAAGGAGAGGCTAGTGGGCATGAAAAAACCTTGGTAATGAGTTCATTACCAAGGTTTTTTACATAATAGAAAATCTTATTATATAAAGTCTTCTTTTATTTGATTAGCTATTTTTTACAACAACAGCTGTAATAACACAAAGGATGAAAAGCGAAGCACCTAAAGTCCATGTTGCTTTTTCAACGAAGTCAGTAGATTTAGCAGCTCCAAACATCTGATTAGTCGCGTTACCACCGAAAGTAGAATCAACTCCACCTCCTTTAGGGTTTTGGATCAAAATAACCGCCATTAACAATACTGAAACAATCGCGATTAATACAGTTAACATTAAAATCATGCTATAAGTTTTTTAGTTTTTTTAATTTGCTCCGCAAAGTAACTACTTTTTTCGGGAAAAATCAAGCTTAGCTTTTCATACATTTTAATGGCCTTTTTGTATTTCTCTTGTTTGACCAGTAAAAATGCGAGTGTTTCCGTAGCTATTTCCGTATTTTCTTTAAGGCTTTTCTCTGCTACAGTTTTTGCTTTTTTCGCTTTCTGATCATCAAAAGGCTCTGATGCTTGCCTCTTTTTGCTTTTCTTCTCTTTCTGCTTGATTGCTTTTGCAGGTTTAGCGGTAGTCTTTTTCTTTACTTTGCGCTTTTTCTTAGACTTATTTTGTTTACTCTCTGCTAAGTCAATAGTTTCTTCTTTAGGTTTTGTATCCTCGGCCTGAATTTGCTTTAGCCAGCTACCAAAGGTAGATTTAGGCGTAGGCTTTGGTTTAGGCTCTTTGGTGACATCTTCAAAATCCTTGTTTGTTATTTCAATCGGCACGTCTTTCTTGGTTTTCTCAATTAAGGCATCCATTGCCCCAAAATCTAGTTCTTTTTTATCTTCTTCGTATGTTTTGTTCTCCTTCTTAGGTTCCTCCTTTTTCACTTTCACTTTTTTCGTTTTCTCTTTTGATTTGGATATTTCCAAACGTTCCATTGGAGTCAAGCTATCCAACATAATCAAATCTTCAATGGAAATCGCCCCATCTTCAGTGTCTTCCTCTTCTGGTTCTTCTGGAAGATCTTCTTTTTCGAAAAGCGGTTCTTCAACTGTTTCTTCGAGACTCACAATTTCTAAATCTGCCAATTGATCTTCATAAAGATCTGCAATATCAGGAGTAATGTCATCAAATTCATCTTCCTCAATTTCATCTAGAAATTCATCGCTATTTGCTGAGATTTGAGATTCTGGTTCAGCTATGATTTTTTGCTCTTGAACATGCTCTAGTTCCGGATTTGAAAGAACTTCTGGTTCTTCTATCGTCGTAGATTCGGGAGCATTGTTTTCTTCTTCAATGATTTCAGGTACATTCTCAGCAGGAATTTCTGGTGCTTCTTCAACTTCAGGAATTTCAGGAGAATTTTGAATCGATAATTCAGTTTCCGGAGTCTCTGATTCTGGGAGGAATGTTTCTTCAGGAATGATTGCTTGAGCAGGTGAGGGAATTGATTCCTGCTTTTCAACGACTGGTTCTGATCCGAGTTCTTTTAGTTCAATGTATTCTTCTTTTAAAAAAAAGCTATCTGCTTCGCTTTCATAAGACTCTCCATCTTTGATTTGCTGATAAAGGAAATTACGATCAGAACTATAAGTCGCAGCGAGTTGAAGGTTTTGCTCTAATTCCGAATGTTTTTCAAGGACACTCTTTTTTAATAAAAGATATCTTAGGTTTTGACAATAAGGATACTGCAGAACTAGGCTCTTAAGTTCCGTATAAGTTATCTGGTAAAGGTGTGCCGGATTTTTTATGTAAAAAGCAAACTTTTCGGCGTTCATATCACTGCTGTTAGAACCGAAAGTTACGAAAAAAAATGAAAAAGGTTCTGTAAGGAAAGTCCATGATGTCCTATTTCTTCACTTCTCACCTCTGCTACTGTTTGTTTTCTACCAGTTCGTAAAGGCCTTATTAAAAATGTCTTCCACTAATTGTTCATTGATTGTTTCGATCAAGCCATCTTGAATGTCAAGGAAATTTTCATCTGAAGCAAAATCGCTGAAATAAGGAAAGGTTTGCTTCCAGCTTTGACTTTCATCTTTATGATTGATAAACTCAACACTAACCGTAACATCTAGCCGGTTAAATGCAGTTAATTCTCCAGGCTTAGGAGCGACTGAACTTACTTGATATCTGGATATGATACCTTTGAATTCGCAATGTGGATCTGTCTGAGATTGATTGAGTCGTGACTCCGTCTGGATTTTATCACGCAATGCATCGGAGAAGGTTTGACTTAAGATAGGTTCTGCATTCGGTGCCTCTACTTCAAATGGTGCTACATAAAAAGTCTTTACATTATCAGGTATACTGATTCCGGTAAAAGAATATTTGCAAGAACTTATTCCAACTAGAAACAAAAAAAGCAAAGCAAATTTAGAAAAGCGAATATTAAATAACTGCATGTTTATTTTTTACCTTCTTTGAAAAATTCTGTGGACAAGTCATAAATAAGATCAAAAGTGACTAGTAGGAAGCGTTGATTTTGTTTATGACTTTGTCTCAAACACGGGATTTGCAAAAGAATCAATTTTTATAATAGAACGAAATTATATCCGATTTTGTGATATTGCATATTGAAAATTAACAGAATGATTTCTACTTAAAGTTCATATTGTTTAATCTTCCGATAAAGTGTTCGTTCTGAAATACCTAACTCATCAGCGGCATCTTTTCGACGGCCTTTGTGTTTTTTCAATGCTTTAGAAATGAGGTCTTTTTCCATGTTTTCAATAGAAAGATTCTCTTCTACAACTTCCATTCGATCATAGGATTTGTCATAAGATCGATCAATGATAATTGCTTGATTACCAGGTGTTTCTATTGGGTATTCTGTATCGGCGTGTTCTTGGTAATCCTCACTAAAGCTAGGTCGATTCGTTGGCCGGGTAGGTGAGTCTGGTGCTTTTAATTGTCGTAAACGACTGACATCAGGTACGTTCAAATCGTTATTGTTGATCAGCTCAAAAACCAATGATTTTAGATCATTAAGATCATGTTTCATTTCGAATAACAACTTGTAAAGAATTTCTCTTTCTTTTAAATCTTCGCCACCTTCTGAAGTAATTGCAGGCAGATTTCTATTTCGAATATTCGGAATATATTTGGTTAGAGATTCAGCAGTGATCAAGCGATCTTCTGCCATTACAGAAAGTTGCTCTGCAATATTTTTCAACTCTCGGATATTTCCAGGCCAAGCATAGCTTTCAATCAATAAGCGAGCATGTTGATCCAACTGGATTAATGGTGTTCTATATTTCTCTGCAAAGTCGCTGGCAAATTTTCTAAACAACAAAAAGATGTCCTCTCTTCGTTCTTTCAAAGAAGGTACTTTGATCGGCACCGTATTTAGTCGATAATATAAATCTTCTCTAAATTTTCCTTTTCTTACTTTTTTTAAAAGATCAACATTCGTAGCTGCAACTACCCGAACATCTGTTTTTACAATAGTTGAAGAACCGACGCGAATAAACTCACCAGATTCTAAAATTCTAAGTAAAAAGGATTGAGTATCTAAAGGCATTTCACCAACTTCATCCAAGAAAATTGTTCCACCGTCCACCGTTTCAAAATATCCTTTACGATCAGAATTGGCTCCAGTAAATGCGCCTTTCTCATGGCCGAAAAGCTCAGAATTGATGGTACCTCCTGGGATAGCTCCACAGTTGATCGCAATGAAATTATTATGTTTACGAGGACTTAAAGAATGGATTACTTTTGAAAAAACTTCTTTACCAACACCACTTTCTCCAGTGATTAAAACAGAGAGTTCTGTTCCTGCAACTCGTATTGCTGTGCTCAAAGCATGATCCAGCATTTCGGAGCTTCCGATAATCCCATAGCGTTGTTTGACTGATTGTATGTTTGCCATATATGTAGTGTAGTCGGGTATTTTATCTAATTAGGAAAAAGGACAAGATTTATGCATCAATGAACTTTCGCTCTTAAACAATCTTACCTTTCAAAGTTGCAGAAGTAACAGCGTCGATTTTAACCATGACATAATCACCTGGCTTTAATCCTTCCTTCTTAGGGAAAATAACCATTTTACTTTGAGAGTTTCTTCCTTTAAAATCCTGATCTGATTTTTTAGAATCACCTTCGATTAAGACTTCGAATGTTTTTCCAAGGTCTGCTTTATTATGTGCAAATGCGACTTGAGCTTGTACTCGAATTACATCAGATAATCTACGTTTCTTTACTTCCAAAGGAATATCATCTTCGTATTTTCTAGCTGCTAATGTACCCGGACGTTCCGAGTAGTAGAACATATATGAAATGATAAAGTTTGAATACTGAATAATGGAAAGTGTTTCCTCATGATCTTCTTCAGTCTCGGTACAAAAACCAGTGATGATATCTGCAGAGACAGCACATTCGGGAATCACTTCATTGATGCGATCAATCTTTTTAATGTACCATTCTCGAGTGTACGTTCGATTCATTAATTCCAAAATCCGACTGCTTCCAGACTGAACTGGAAGGTGGATGTAGTTACAAATATTTTTATGATCTCGAATGGCAAACAAAACCTCATCGGTAATATCTTTCGGATGCGAAGTTGAAAAACGAACCCTCATACTAGGGTGAACTTCTGCTACCATCACTAAAAGCTGAGCGAATGAAACGACATCCTTAGTTTCAGGATTCTCCCATTTATAGGAATCAACGTTTTGACCAAGTAGGGTCACTTCTTTATAACCTTTTTCAAGTAAATCATTTGCTTCGGCTACTATTGAAAATGCATTTCGACTTCGTTCCCGACCTCTGGTAAATGGAACTACGCAGAAAGAACACATGTTATCGCAACCTCTGGTAATCGATATATAACCACTCACGCCATTAGAGTCCAATCGCATCGGGCTGATGTCCGCATAGGTTTCTTCACGACTCAGTATTACATTGATACCTTTTTCTCCATCGGTAGCAGTAGAAACCAATTTAGGAAGATCTCGGTAAGCATCCGGCCCAACAACTAAATCAACCAGTTTTTCCTGATCGAGTAGTTTTGCTTTTAAGCGTTCGGCCATACAACCAAGGACACCAATTAAAGTTCCTGGGCGTTTCTTTTTGAGTTTATTAAAAGTATGAAGTCTACGTCTGACCGTATCTTCTGCTTTTTCACGGATAGAACAAGTATTGATCAAAATCAAATCCGACTCCTCTGCAATTTTAGTAGGAACGTAGCCAATGTCGTTAAGAATTGATGCTACAATCTCACTATCACTAAAATTCATTGCACAGCCATAACTCTCGATATAAAACTTCTTTCCTTTTACATCGCTTTTCATTTGCTCTTGATAGAAAACATCCCCTTGTTTTGAGTCATCAATGGTCTTGTTTCCTATTCCTTCCAATGTTGGATTCTTATCGTACATAATTTTATAAAGGTCTAATTTTCAATATTCTACACCAATGAGGGCTTTAAATATCGTTATTTTTTAATTTGTTCAAGTTAAGAAAAGCGGTATAAAGAGTTCGGTTTTCGGACGTTCCTAATGCCGAATATCTGTTACCGTTTACGCTCAGGATAAAATGAAGCTATTAGAAACTTTGTAAATAACTTATCAAACCTGATTTGCATTTTCTTTAAAAAGAGGTGCAAAGATACAATATTTGGAAGATAGATGTGACAAAATGGCAGAAAAATATATCAATAATGAGGAGATAATGATAAGAAGTATGGATACGCCAATTGTTGTTGTTTTTGCATCCTAGAGGTATCTACATAACTAAATTTTATAAAAATGAAAAAACTACTTTGTTTATTACTTGGATTGAGTTTGCTTTTTGGATGTTCTGATCAAAGTTCACCTTCCCTTGAAGATAATACGTCTTTAATGGGAAACTGGGGAGCGGACAAAGAGACTCTTGAAATGGAAGAAGAATTATTACAAATGGATGGATATGTCAATAGCCTGAAAATCATCAAAACGGGAGCCATTCGAATCGAGGTTGAAAATTTTGAGAAATCAAGAATAGAATTAGATTCTTTGATAAAAACATACAAAGGATTTGTAGCAAATGAAGTGGCGAGTCGTCCTAATGATTTGATGGAAAGTCGGATTACTGTGAAAGTTATGCCGGAGCAATTTTATTCGTTTATGAATAGTCTTTCTCCAATGGCGATCAAGGTACATGATAAAAGTATCCAAACTAAAGATGTAACGGAAGAGTACACAGATTTGGAAGCAAGACTTAAAGCGAGAGAAGATGTGGCGAATCGTTACAAAGAGATTTTAAAAGAAGCAAAATCGGTTGATGAAATTTTGACAGTCGAAGCTAAATTGCAAAACGTGTTGGAAGAAATAGAATCTGCGAAGGGACGAATTCGGTATTTCAATAATCAAGTTGGCTTAAGTACAGTGACTGTAACGATGTTCCAATATTTAGCAGTTGCCGATATTGCTGAAGCTGGATTTTTTAATAAATTGGGACATGCTTTTACTTTTGGTTGGAATGATATCTTGGATGTTTTGATTGGTCTAGCTTCTAATTGGCATTTGATATTATTTCTTGGGACGATTTTGTTTTTTGGAAATAGATGGCGGAAAGGGCAGGGGATAGTTTGGTCAGGTAAGCGAGCAATTGAGCCTTCGGAAAATGCTTGAAAATATCCTTGAGATAAAACCTCTGTGAATCTCCGTGTACTCTACAGTTAAAAACACATACACGGAGATTCACAGAGGCTTAACTTAGAATTTATAATCCAATCGCAAAGTCACATTCCGAGGAGACTCCAAAATAGCAGGTCTCGAAACATAAACTTCATTGAAAATATTTTTTACAATCAAGGAGATTTTTCCTTCTTTTGTAATTTGGTAAGCCGTTCGAACATCGAATACTTTTGAACCATTGGTGTCTGAAGTTCGATGATCTTTGATTCCTGGAATTGCTTCCTCAAAAACAAAATCGACCGCTTCCATATGGCTGCTATAGGTTCCAGCAAGTCCTAAAGAGAATTTTTTATACTGTGCTTCTACATCTAATTTCGCCGAATGTTTATTTCTATATTTTAAAACATTATGATCTGCCGAAGAACTTCTAGCATTGGCTTGACCTTCCGTTTCGATATCAATGGTTACATCATTTCCAGTCTCATCAAATTCCTTAAACTTAGGATCAATATAAGTGTAACCAGCTAATACATAAAGTGTTATGTCGTCAAACTTGCCTTCTCCAGCAAAGCTTAAATCCAAACCTTTTATTACAGTATTTCCAACATTTTCTGAACGGAAACCTGCAAAACTAAAAAAGGTAAACTCCATCATATTGTCATACTCCGACCAGAAGGCTGCGGCATCAAAATAACCACTCCAATTTTTAATTTTTACGCCTTGCTTGATTCCAACTTCGGCAGTCCATCCGGTTTCAGATTCTAGATTTGGGTTTGGAAAAACATTGATCGCTCCAGCAGAAGTTGAAACAAATTTTTCAGCAATGGTTGGAAAACGATATCCTTGTCCCCAAGAAGTTCTAATAAAAGTCGCTGCTCCCAATTGATAATTTAAGCCAAGTCTAAAAACTGGTTTCGCTTCTACAGACTTACCATTTGGGATGGTATCTCCTCGAACAATTTCGGGACTATTAATCGTGTTGCGTTCATAACGCATTCCGCCAGATATATTTAATTTTTCAAAAAGCTTTTTATCAAATTGTAAATACCCCGCAAGGTTACTGGTCGTGTAAGTGGTGTCGCCATAGATCGCAGCTTGTACACCTGTATGAATTCCTACTAGCCCCGCCGTTGTAACTAAATCAATATCTTCAAAACGTTTTTGATATTGATACTCACCATAGTATAGTTGTGATTGATTCGATTGATTGTTATCGTTATTGTTGTCGATCAAATAGATTCGACTGATGAACTTATGACGATTTCCTTTGTCATCAAAATAAGTGATAAAAGGATCTATGTTTACACGAGTGGGTTTTGAATTTCCAAAAGAAGTAGAGTCTCCTCGAAGCGCATCATCTCCCCAGTCTTTCCAATAAAAATAACTGCTACTTTTTCTTCTGTTATAATTTACGTTGACACCAACAGCCAGATTCTCTTTAATTCTATACCTCAAATTTGTGGTCAATCGGCCATAACGCGACCAAGTATCTTCCCGAAAACTATTGCTATAAACACCGAGTCCACTTACGACAAAATCGAGTTTTTTAAACTTTTGTTTATGAGAAAAAGTTAGTCCTGTAGAGAACGGTTGTGCATCATACCAAATCATTTCTTTATTCTTCGGATCTCGAACACTCGTATAGAAAGTCGAAATTTTTGTCTCTGTTTTTGCCTTAGCATAGCCCGTTCGAATATTGATAATTCCATTCATTGCAGAAGAACCGTATAGCGCAGAAGCGGCACCTTTGACTACTTCAATTTGGTCAACATTTTCAACTGGATAATCATTCCAATTTGGGCGACCGGCATCAGCTTGTAGTATTGGAATATCATCGACCAATAAAAGTACTCGACTACCAGCACCATAGGACCAACCAGATCCACCACGAATATTCGCTTGTCCTCCGATGATACTTAATCCTGGAACTTTTCCAAGGCCATCCGAAACTGAAGTTGAGTTGATGGCTTCTAGTAATCTTGGTTTGATGACTTCCATAGAGACGGTTACTTCTCCTAATGGCTTTTCAAATTTTCCACTAGTTACGGTTGCTGTTTGTAGGATTGTTGATTGTTCTTTGAGTTGAAAATCAAGCTGCAGCGTTTCACCAGATTTTAAGGTTATAGATTTGGAAACCGTTTCGTATCCAATAAAATCGACTGTGATTTCGTGGCTGCCTTCAGGAATTTTAAATTCATAGGCTCCATTATAATCCGTAACGACACCAGTTGAACCTGATTTTATCGTTGCGCCAATTAATGGTTCTCCGGAGTCTGAATCAGTAATACTTCCTCCAATCGCAGCAGTTTGGGCGAATATTGAGGTAAAAGTAAGCGAACTTAAGATGCTGACAATCAGCAATTTGGTAAAAATGGATTTCATTCGAATAGAGATTTGTTCTTTAATGTTCTTGTGAAGGGTGCTCAAATGATAGTCCAGTATGGGAAAGAAACGGAGTCAAAACGCTCCGTAAAAATACTTTATTGTTCTTAAAAAATAAAGGTATCGTTCTCTGTGCTGCAATATTCAAAAAATAAAGTGAATCGCGAAAACGAAATGCGCTGTTCACCGCATATTTAGTAAATAATTAACAAAAGGTATAGCAATATGCGGAAATCGAAGGTCGTTTCTCTGGAGTTGTAATCTCAATTTTGAAAGCCATTTGCTATAATGAAGCTGATAAATTGAGTACATTTACGGCATAAAACTATTTAAAAACAAACACACCTGTCTGAGGTGATTTTAGAGAATAAATTATTTATCAGTAAAAATCGAATTATGAAGCAAGCATTACTTTTTTGTGTTTTCAGTATATTATCTCTTCCTCTTTTTTCGCAATGTACTCCGAACGAATTATATCGGGACTCTGCGATTGGCGTATATCCTCCACCATTAAGTATGGATAATCCTGATGGAGGAATTACAGAATCTGCCTGTATAAATTCAGCTTATGAATTTGTATTGACTTTTAAAGTACCGGATAATTTAAGTGGTATCCAATTAGATTCTATTGTGATTGAACCTACTGGAGCTGTTGGTAATTTACCTATAGGAATGAGTTACGATTGTAATCCTGGCAATTGCGTTTTTACGCCAGAGGATACCTTAGCTTGTTTGGTGATTTTAGGAACTGCAACGGATGCAAACATGCCAGGTGATTATGATTTAACCATTGCTACAAAAATCTATAC
>CAKZTD010000057.1 GCA_937921595.1 uncultured Saprospiraceae bacterium | reverse complement strand
TTGGAATTAGTGGCTTCTTGTAAAAACGCCTTTGAAGGAATGGAGATTTTGAAAAAGAAAGAGGTCGATTTGATTTTTTTAGATATCAACATGCCAAAACTTTCCGGGATTAGTTTTTTAAAAACAATACAAAATCCTCCGCTGGTTATTTTTATCACTGCTTATCCCGAACATGCTGTCGAAGGTTTCGAATTAGAAGCACTGGATTATTTACTCAAACCTTTTTCTTTCGAACGTTTTCTAAAAGCCATTAATCGGGCCGAAGCGAGATTGGCTAAGGACTCACCAGAAACTCAACAAAATCACCTTTTCGTCAAAGCCGATAAAAAATTGTATAAAGTCGATTTTGAAAACATCCTTTACTTGCAAGCTTATGGTGATTATGTCAAAGTTATTACAAAAGATAAAACATTAGTAACAAAAGAGCGATTGACGAATATAGAAAAGGAACTTCCAGGCGTTATGTTTCAAAAAATACATCGTTCATATGTTATCGCTTTGCCAGCAATTCAATTTATTGAAGGTAATCAAGTGCAGATTGGAGGAACAAAATTGCCGATTGCAGGAACATACAAAGAAGAATTGATGTTAAAATTAAAAAATCAATAGACTTGGTTTATCTTTGCTTATACGGGTTTGGTCCCGAAAGCAATTTAATGTCGAAACATATATTATTTTTTGGCATCATGTGTGAGTAAGAAAGAGTGAGTTGTTTTTTGTCAAAAACTCGAAACTTCACTTGACTACTTGGCGGCTTGACCACTTGATTATCTAAAAAGAGAGGAAATTACACAAAAATGATCGCATCAAATTTATTATCACAAAGCATTGTTCCATTGAAGACTTCTGATACTGGCGAAGAAGCCTTAAGTATCATGAGTGATTTTTATGTCAAACATTTGCCAATTGTAAATAGTAAACAATTGCTTGGTTTGATATCTGAGGATGATATTCTTAATCACGATGTATTAGAAGCGGTAGGATCTTTTCAGCTGTCTATGTCTCGTCCTTATGTTAAGGAAGGTGATCACATCTTTGAAGTGATGAGTATCATGAGTGAGTTCAATCTTACAGTAATTCCTGTGGTTGATACAGATGATAATTATTTAGGTTTGATCTCTCAGGATGACCTCCTTCGATTTTTTGCAAGCATAGGTTCTTTTACAGAACCAGGAAGTATCATCGTTTTAGAAATGAGCAAACAAGATTATAGCTTGGCGCAAATTTCTAGAATTATTGAATCTGAAAACGCAGCAGTCTTGAGTTGTTTTATCACCACTAATCTGGATTCTACAAAAATTGATGTAACGATAAAAATCAATCTTCAGGATATTTCGGTAATATTAGCGACTTTCCAGAGATATGATTATACTGTCAAAGCTAGCTTTCAGGAGTCAGAGTATTTTGATTCTCTCAAAGATCGATATGACTCTCTGATGAGTTTCTTGAATGTCTAGGGATGCAGCCAAAAATAAGATGCTGATTTCAGGCTAGAATTTTTGTTGACTGCCAAGGGTGATAATCTACAGTAATGTTCTTTATTACAAGGATTTTATAACGAAGGCAGGTGGCAGAAAATCAGCATCAAATCGGTGAATTATTATTTACTGAGTCCTAAGGGATAAGTAAGTTCAGAAAACTTTCAAAGTTTCCTAAACTTAGCCTTAACTTGTCCTTCATTTTGGAGCTTTATGTTTAAAAATTTTTTCTACCCTTTCTTTTTTCTTTTCCTATCTACCTTTTTGCCTGCGCAGAGTGATTTTGTTGTTGTCAATGACATCAAGGTCGAAGGTAATAAGCATACCAAAACTCGAGTCATTCTTAGAGAAATGGATATTGCTGTTGGAGATACCATCTTATTGGCTAACCTTCAGGATCGTTTAGCGAAGAATAAAAGCTATATCATGAACACCAGCTTGTTTGTGTATATGGATATAAATATTAAGAATTGGGATTATGCTGAAAACAAGATTGACCTTCTTTTGGTCATGAAAGAATCCTGGTATATTTTTCCATTTCCTATTTTTGAATTAGCAGACCGGAACTTTAATGTCTGGTGGTCAGAGCAAAACCGTTCATTGAAGCGAGCCAACTACGGGGTAAGGTTTGTACATCTAAATACCACCGGTAACAAAGATCCCTTGAAGTTGCAATTTCATTTTGGATATACTCAAAAATTTGAAGTAGTTTATAATTTCCCTGGGTTTAATAAGAGTCAAACTTTTGGAGTGATTGGAGAATTTTTCTATGCTCGAAACAAAGAGATTGCTTATAAAACCGTTGGCGATAAATTAGAATTTAGAAGAAATGAAGATGAATTTCCTTTACAACGGTTTAGAACTGGAGCTAGCTTTTATTACCGACCGAAGATTCGATCTGTTTTTTATGGAAAGCTAGAATATCAAAAAAACACGATCACTGATTTTGTGAAAACTGAATTGAATCCAAATTATTTTTTAAATGATAAAAACTCTCAAGAATTAGTGTATCTCCGAATGGAATACGCTTATGAAAATCGAGATATCAAACCTTATCCTCTTCATGGGAATTTCTTTTCAACCGTAGTGGAAAAAGAAGGCCTTGGGATTTTTAAAGATCGAAATGGATTGTATCTGACGTCAACCTTTGGGCAGTATTTTTCTTTAAGTGATCGCTGGAGTACGGAAACAATTTTTAAAACTAAATTAGCATTGATCCGTAATGAACAACCATACAATAATTATTGGGCCTTAGGATACCTTGATGATTTTTTAAGTGGCTATGAATTTTATGTGATCGACGGCTTAGATTATTTTTATACGAAAACTGCAATCAGGTTTCAGTTGTTTGATAAGAGAATGGACTGGGGAAAGTATATGCCACTCAGCGCTTTTCGAGAGATGCCAGTAAAAGTATATTTGGTTTTGAATAATGATTTTGGTTATGTGAACAGTACCCAGTTTAATGAGTTTAATACATTAGGAAATCAAGTACTTTGGGGCGGTGGTCTAGGCTTGAATTTTGTACTATTTTACGATAAGGTGATTCGAATAGAATACAGCATGAATCACTTACTAGAAAAAGGTTTATATTTACATTATAACTTAGCTTTCTAATGCAAGTAGTCGTTTACGGAAGACTTTTAAAAGACAAAGACATTCCTTATGTCCAGGAACTTTTTGACACCTTGAGTGACAAAGGGATTAATACCTATATCTATAAGGAATACCTGGAAATGATTCAGGAAAAAATCGAATTCAAAAGCGACGTTGGTGTTTTTGATGGCTACCTTGATTTTAAAACAAGGAAGTATGATGCTATGATTTCCCTAGGAGGTGATGGTACGATCCTTCATGCGACGACTTTGGTTCGAGATAGTAATGTTCCGATTCTTGGAATTAATCTTGGACGTCTTGGCTTTCTAGCAAGTATTGAAAAAGGGAAAATTAGAGAAGCGATTGATTTGTTCCAACAAGGAAGATATTCCTACGATGAGCGGACGATGCTTTATATTGAATCGAATATTCCGATTTTTGGAGAAACCAGATTTGCCTTAAATGATTGTACATTATTGAAGCGAGATACTTCTTCGATGATTACTATTCATGCGTTTATAAATGGTGCATACCTGACTTCTTATTGGGCGGATGGAATTATCATTTCCACGCCAACTGGGTCAACAGGATATTCGTTAAGTTGTGGCGGTCCGATTATCTTTCCTAATTCTGGAAATTTTGTCATCACTCCCGTTGCACCTCATAATTTGAATGTCCGACCAATTGTGATTTCAGATACTTCGGTGATCTCTTTTGAAATAGAAGGTCGGGCAGAAAATTTCTTGTGTACCCTAGATTCAAGATTTGAAACGATCACAGCGGAACATCAATTAGCTGTTCGGAAATGTGATTTTACTATAAAATTACTTCAACTTCAAAACTCTACTTTCCTGACGACGATACGAGAGAAATTAACTTGGGGACAGGATAGAAGAAATTGATAAAAAAAGTAACAGGCTAACAAAGTATTAAGTTAGCAAGAAACTACGCCTATTGTTAACTGATTAACTTGACTCACCTTGATCATCACACTTAACCATAAAAACCAAAGCTATAAAGCGGATCTTTCTGATCCCTTGGATATTTCGATCCCTCTTCAGGAAGGAGAAAATGGAGTGAATTGTTTCTATGCGCCGATGATAGAAACGTCACCAGTAATTGCTGGGGATTTTATTGGTTCGACTCGACAAGGAGGCCTTGTAAATTTTCTAAATGTTCGAATTAACCCTCATGGAAATGGAACACATACTGAGTGTGTTGGACACATAGCTAAGGCGCCTTATTCCATTAATAAAAGTCTACTGAATTATCATTTTATGGCAAAGGTTGTAAGCCTTTATCCAACCAAGCTAGATGATGGAGATCGAGTAATTTTAAAGTCGCAGATCGAAGAGGTTTTGAATAAGAATGAAGTTAATACGATTGTAATTCGAACACTTCCTAATCATGATGATAAATTAAGAAGGAATTATTCAGGAGGAAATCCACCCTTTGTTCATCATGAAGCGATTAAATATATGGTTGATTGTGGAATCGAACATCTTCTGATCGATTTGCCATCAGTTGACCGTGAAGAAGATGGTGGAAAGTTATTGGCACATAAAGCTTTTTGGCAGTATCCTGACAAAGTGCGTAAAAATGCTACTATCAGTGAGTTAATTTATGTCAAAAATGAAATCAAAGACGGTTTTTATTTGTTGAATTTACAGATTGCCAGCTTTGAGATTGATGTCAGTCCCAGTAAGCCAGTGCTTTATAGGTTAAATCAATAAGCAATGTAAATCATATAGCTATATAGTCACATAACTAAAATAGCAAATGATTTGAAACTTTAAGATTTTTGGAGTTGACATAGATTAAATTTTGACGTAATTTTGTAACATCTTATCACCCTCTGATAGGGTTTCTTACAAAACCGAACTACATAACCATACTTACAATCTTACAATGCCAAATTTGTCCTCGACTTACTATTCGAAGATTTACAAGGAATTTAAAGAAATTGCTGCGAATGAACATTTGTCAATCGTTCGATTCTATGAATCCTATGAATCTCATATCTCGGAACTTAACTTCACGGAGTATTTTGAATTGTTGATTTCTTATAGCGACGCGTTATTTGAAATCGGTGCATATCAAAGTCATATCAAAGCAGTTGATATGGCTATCCAATGCTCTATCCTTAACAACATAAAGTTTTACAACGGCCAGGATATTTATATCGATTTGTTGTTTAAAAAAGCAGCTTCTTGTTATAACATCATGGAGTATGATCAGGCAGAACATATTCTGAGAGAGCTGGTTAAGATCAGCCCTTATAATGAATTGGTTCATCGCTTTTTGAAAAAGTGTCTTCACAAAAAGAAGCCAGCGTATTTAAAAAACTCAAGAGGTTTGGCGATTATATTGTTGTTGTCAACAGCTTTGGTGATTGCTATTGAATTGCTCTTTGTTAGAACTTTGATGAGCGAATATATTTCTACTATTGAAATAATTAGAAACACAACTTTTGTTACTTCTTTGGTTTTGATTTTAGGAAGTGCCGCTTACCATCGTGGAGAGATTTACTTTTGGGTTAAGCAGTTTGTCGCAGATTGTAAACATCGAAAAGGATAGAGAGGTTGTAAAGGTAAGTTTGTGAAAACCACTTTGTGAATGTTGTGCCCAAGGGTCATCGAATCAAGGCAACGCTCCCCTTTTTTTCTACAACCCTCCCGTTAGTCTGCGTAATCCGGATAATGTAAACATATACACCAGCAGGATAATAAAAGAAACCATCTCTGCCAATCCAGCCTTCATCCTGATTGTCTGTCGCAAAAATCTTTTTCCCCCAGCGATCAAAAATTTGCATCTGATAATCGACCGTTTCTCCAAAAACAATTCTTGGTTTAAATTCTTTATTCACACCTTCAGGGGCAAAAGCATTTGGTGCAAGGATATCAGATAATTGTTCAACGCAGAAAGTATTTGACTGCGAACTAATATTCATATCGATTCCAGCAGGGTTGGTAACCACTGCATTGGCGACGACATAGTAACAAATACGTGCTTCGTCAGGATCGCTAATGTCAACAGCATCAGAAAAAACAGTAGTATTGCCTTGCACTGTTTCTACATAGCTACTTATGCCTCCAACTATTCGATAAATATCATAATCATTTACGATTCCATCAGGTCTTTCAAATGCGGTCCAGTTGAGTAAATTAGTTTGGTTTGCTTGTGCCTCTGCAACAAGATGAATGGAAGATACTTCATTCGA
>CAKZTD010000056.1 GCA_937921595.1 uncultured Saprospiraceae bacterium | reverse complement strand
TCTTTTTTATCGAGGGTCTCATTGACTGAAGACTCTCGACCTAGGAACCAGTTGACACCATAATAATTTAAAAGGTCAACTCTTTTGTCTACGATCGCTTCATTAGTTGCACCATCGAATGCAATACCTGCGGCTTCCATTGACTGAGCATGTTCGACCGCATAATCGTAATTGTTCATCTGTTCGATGTATAATCGTCGGGTATTTCCAAGCGGAGCATATCTTGGGAGTGTTTCCTTTTGTAAAATAGAAAGTGAACGATCCAGTCGATCAAAACCATCGACTATTAAATAATCTACTGGTTGATTTGGAGAAAGGGGAGTTCGGGCAGCGACGACCGCTGTTGGAAAAGATTCTCCACCTTTATTCGTTGCAGTAATTCGAAAATAATAAGTAGTTCCGGGAAGCAAATTGTCAAAAGTAAAATGATCCGAATGACAATCTATCCCTGCTGCAAATGCTTTTCCATGTTGACTGATATACACTTTGTAGCCAGTGGCTCGATCTCCGAGAACGCCTCCAAAATTTGGAGCTTTCCAAGATAATTTTATTTTTCCATTCTTGGAATTTTGCGCAGCAAGATGTGTTGGAGGTTCGGGTAAAAAAGTAGGGTGGTCTTCAAAGTAAGAAACGATTCCTTTATAAACAGAACGAGCCACCAGGTTTCTAAATTGAGGATCACTCAAAGCAAAAGCATCTTTTTTATTATCATGAAAACCAATCTCTAGTAATACGCCAGGCATGGTTTTTAAACCCCTAAGTTCTCCGAAATCGGCAGCTTTTTGACCTCGGTTTTTCCAATCCTTGTCATAGCCATTTCTAATATCCATGATGATTTGCTTATGAACAGATTGCTGTAAAGAGCGACTTCCCATTCTTCTTTTGTATCGATGAACGAAACTTTCTGTTCCTCTGGCACCACTTGCATTGGTATGCCAGGAAAGATAGAGCGCATTCTTTTGTTCCTCTTTGGTTCCTTTGGCCAATTCCCATTCTGCATATCTGGGACGGATACTGATGTCTCCATCGCATCCTGGATAACCTTGGTATTTTGCATAATATCTGGCACCTTCTTCATAGCGAGGTTCACCACTTTTTTTATCATGATAACAATCTCCCTGAGTACCGATACCTCCACCAAAACGTACCGCATCTGCGATCACTGCCTGACTCATTTCTGTTGATGCATTGCTAAGTATGACTTTAGATTCTTTTCCTTTTTCAAAATAAAACTGACCCAAGTAAACCCAAGTAGATCCATGAACTTCCTGATTGATACTGATGTGAGATTCACCACCAGCATGGACGATTTTATATCGAGCATCGACAGATCGATTGTAACCACTTTGATAATGAACAGAAACCCAATAGAGTCCACTTTCCGGAATGTCAGGCGTAAAAATTGCCTTGGCAGTTTCTTTCTTTTTAGAAATAGCATAACGATAGGTCTTGTCATTTCGCCCTTTCGTTTTGCTGGTTGCCCATCTTCCAGATTCTCTATACGCAGGTGCTCCCTGGTCGTTATCCACGATCACTTCATGGGTATTCATGTCTCGCTCTCTTACGGTCCAGACATTTGCACCTGCGTTATAAAGGTATTTCAAAAGATGATAATTTACGGCTTCGATATTCGAAAAATCTTCTACGAGGCCATGCGTATTGTGTCGCTGTGTTCGGAATGCTTTGAAACGGCTATCATAAATCCAGCCATGACCAGCACTGAGCCAAACGGTTTTTCCTTTCAGTTGACCTTTAGCTTGAACGTCGCTGTACTTGTCTATAAATGGTTTTCCTTTCTTAACTGGGCTAGGGTCATCATTGTAATAACTAGGCGCAATGGCAATTGGGTTTTCGCTGAGAAAATCAGACAACTCGGTAAAACTGCCACCTTCATTTCTAGCTTTGATATGTATACTTTCGAAAAAAGTGTTTGGGTTTTCGTTATGTGAAGTGGAAGATAAATCTCCAGTAAAGTGTTCGATAATTTCGTCTAGTGAATGGTCGTCCAGTTCTTGATAAAGAAAATCAAAGGATAATTCTAATTGAATATTTAACTCCTTGTCTTCGATGGTATAATTTAAAAACTTTGTATCCTCTGGAAGAATAGAAAGCCCAAAAGCATCAGGTATTTTTAATTCTTCTACTATTGCTTCCAGTTCAATTTTGAGGTGATCTTGCGCATAGGCAGCAGATAGTAACAGACACATGGTCAGTAACGAAATCGGTCTTTTCATAATAGCTCTTAGTATTCAAATAAGTGAATGATCGGAGGAGTGAATATGAGGGTACTCAATTGTTCATCTTCCTTTTTGTAAAATGTAGAGCTATTTTCTTTGGCGATTATTTTATTTAAAAAATGTAATTTTGGTGGTTCGGTATTTCATTCCTAGCGTAGTCGAGGAATGTCACTCCTGTTAGAATCGAGGATGACTAATAAACTTTTATTTTTGTGATTTTAGTATTTTGGAAATGTTAATGTTTTTTCGAAGACGATGATTTGATTCTCAATAAAATGACCTGAAAACGTTTATTTGTATTTAATAAAAAAATATACATCCGTATTGTTTTCTACTTTAAATGGAGATTTAAATCTTGTTACCTTATGATTTATTTGTGTCAATAAAGCTTATGAAAATATTTGATTTTATTAAAACTCTAGGAGGAACCTCCTTCCTATTCCTCACCTTATTCTTTTTCCCTCAACAAGAAGGGTTTACTCAAAAGAATGCAATTAAAATCACACCAATCAAAATCGAATTTGGAAAAGTTAATGTGAGCTATGAGCGAAAGATCAATAAGACTTGGTCTTTAATTGTAGATGCACAACATTGGTTCATTAAAGGGAAAGAGGTAGATGAAAAGTCACTGATTAAAATTGATTTTGGTTTTTCATCTAAAGGGAGACCTCCAATCTTAGGAACAAATAAAGGAACCCGATTTAGCTTGGGTCTTAGGGGGTATACTTTATTGAAAGGAAGTGGAAATATAAAACGGAAATTTTATTTTGGTAGTGGAGGCTTTGTTGGAAAGCATGATATATCCATGGAACGGAAAAGTTATTCTTATACAGAAACTGATGGTGGTTTTTGGGGCGATGGTCAGACAACGACGGTTTCTGTCCCGAGATTAAACGGAGAAGTTGACTTGATCTCTGGTGGGGTCTATTTTGATTCGGGGATAAAATTTATTTTTTTAGAAAGAATGAATCTTGAATTAGGATTTATTGGAGGAAGAGCTTGGACCAATAAAGTGGATGATTATCTTACTCTGTTTGATCATTCTCCATATAATTTAGAACCAGAAACAAACGCTATAAATAAGGAGTATGAGAATAGTATTTCTGGCGTTTTTATAAAACCAATGTTTAGTCTAGGTGTAGAATTTTAGAGGGAATGTATTTGTTCGATCCACTTTAAA
>CAKZTD010000055.1 GCA_937921595.1 uncultured Saprospiraceae bacterium | reverse complement strand
TTTCCATTTTTTTGTATGAAATAAGTTTCCGTATAGATTTTTGGTTGAGAGTTATTATCCATTTTTCCTTTTGAATTTCTAGGGCCGAAAAATTGTTTTACAACTCGCTCAATAGAGTCTTTGGCTATGAATTTACTGGTGATAATTTTTTCATAATTTTCACTTCCATAAAACTGAGCAAGAGTGAATTTATTGATTTGGTTTGTCGTCGTCGAGATGGTTCGAAGTTCTATTGAATTCGAGTAATGAGATTCTTCAGATTTATTATAAAAAAGATAGCATTTAAATTTTTCCGAAAAAGTATAATCTCCAAAATAATCAGTCGCATCTAATAATTGTTTTTGACTTGCACTTAGTGGATGATTTATCGTTTCATATTTATGGAGCGTATCAATGTTAAAGTGTGAAATGGAATGATTCGGGAAATTGTGAGTTGCTAATAATTGAAGTGCTGTATCTTTTGAAATCTTTATCGGTTTTCTTTTGTAAGTACCGTGTCCAATTAGAATATTAACCATCGAGTCAGTATAAAATGTACCTGAATTAGTTTCTGGAATACTATCCTGCAATTCTTTTACAATGGCCTTTGTGGTTTTCTTTTCTTTTTTTTTGCAGCTAGAAAATATTGCAAAAAATATAAGAAAGAAAACTAGTTGTTTGGATTTAGAATAAGGCATCTATGGTTGATGTTGTTTTTTCAAATGATAAGCTTCTTTTTCAATTTCATACCAATTATAGGTTCCTCCGTCACCATCAAAATCTCCTACTTTATACAAACTCAAACCTATCTTTTCGAGCACCTTACAAGAAGGAATATTTTCAGGAAAAGCAATGCCGATTATCCGTTCGAGATTTAAGGTTTCGAAGCCATATTTTAATACTGCTTTAGATGCTTCAGTGGCGATTCCTTTTCCCCAGTAGGCTGGAAGGTAGCGATAACCTATGTCAGTTTCACCAATCTCTGGCATATATTTGAGCCCCGTAAAACCGATGAGTTTATTGTCTGGTTTATAGATAGTTGCTAATCGACCATAACCATATTTATTGTAGTCTTTGTGCCAGATTTCTTTGATGATCTCTTTAGCTCTGTCCAAAGAAGTGATGATTTCATCTCCGGTATATTTGTGGACTTCTAGGTTGGAATTGAATTCGTAAACGTCTTCAAAATCGCTATCCTCAAAAGGGCGAAGTAATAGTCGGTCTGTTTCAATTATTTGGTTTTTCATAGATCTTATTTTGGATCGAGTGTCATGACGTAGTCGTAACTTTCGTTGAGTAATTTGATTAATGCTTTATGATCTGTGAGCATTTTATTTGGAATGAGGATGTAGCCTTTCATCGTTGCACCATGGGATTCAAAAATTGACGTGTTAAATTTCTCAAAATATTGCTCTTGGACTTTTTTAGAAAATCGAATGCCTAGTTCTCCTGCTTTATTAATAAATGAAAACATGTGTCCATTAGCAGAGGTGTAGGGAACGGTTTGTCCTTTACGTTTAAATCTTGGGCATTGCCCTACGAGTTGATCATATATTTTTAGATTTTCGTCCCACATGGTGAATTGATTATTTTGTAGCGGATTTGATTTTTATGAAGTAGTATTTTTCATGAAAACTCAAAATAGCATTTTTTAGTTCCCTCCTCAAAAATAAATTGCTCTTGGTTTTTGAATTTATAGAATACAAAATATTTTAGGAGATTAATTTTTCATCATCAATTTCAATCATACATTTTTTCCATTCTTCTTTTTCAAAATGATCAACCATTGCCGTTATCGCATTTTCGTAAGTTGTGAAACTAAGATTTGTTGCCTCTTTTATTTTATCATTATTGTAGTACAAATTACTGATAAAATTTAATGGTAAAAAAACTTCTTGAGCCCTTAGTTCTTCATTGTCCTTGTGATAGAATTCGCAATTACTATCTGTTGATTTTTTAATTGTTTCCAATAGCTCGTTAAAAGAAATAGAATCGTGAGTGATACAATTATAAGCTCCGTTTTGAATATCACCACTGATCCCTTTTAAAATAATAGCAACAAGGTCGTTGGCATAAGTAAGGCTTATTTGATCTGTTCCATCATTAGGTACGATTGCCTTGGTTTCCTTTTTTATTTTTCTTAGCCAATAATAAAATCTGTCTGTTGGGTCATCTATTCCAAAAATAATGGATGGTCTTAAAATGACTGAATTTAACCAAGATGATTCTTTTAAAACTGCCTCACAAGCTGCTTTCTTTTTCCCATAGGTTTTCATTGTTTGGTCTATTGCTTCTTCAGGACTACAGTCTACTATTGGGAAATCTTCTTTTATAGAAGAAGCACGATCATATTTATTGAAATCATAAACGGAGATGGTGGAAATATAAATGTATTTTTTTAGATCTCTGTTTACATGGTCTAGTGTACGTTGTAGAGAAGCAGGGTAGTAGGAAGAAAAATCAATGATGTAATCCCATTTGTGGGCTTGTATTTTTTGAATATCGTCAGTTTCTCTATCGCCAATAATCTTATTAATATTTGGAAATAAATGAGGATTAGTTTTACCTCTATTAAATAAATATAGTTCTTTAGATTGATCCGAGATTAATGTTTCGACAAGTAGTTTGCCCACGAATTCTGTTCCACCAAGGATTAAGACTTTTTCTTTCATTAATAACTTGTTTTGAAAATAAATATGGAAATTTAATAATATTATTTGGATAGTTTTGTAATTTGTCTTTGAACTTTTCAATCAACCCTAAAAAAATAAAAAATGTCAGAAATATCAAGCCCAGTTGATACTCTTAGTGATAGAGTCCAGTTACCTTTTTCGTTTGATGTAGTGAAAATGCAAGAAGAAGTGAAAGCGTTAATGTTAGATGAGTTTGTTTATTATGATTCTTTACCTCTAAGAGCTCCTGCGCATATGGTTGATACTTCTCTTCCGTTTCCTCCTCCTGCTGACGATTATGCTGATGGTTCTTGGACCGATTGGATGGATACTCCTTTACTTGAGAAACTACCATATATATCAAGTGTTATAGATTTTTTTCATGAAAAAACTAAAGTTAACTTAGTAAGGCTTCTTCGCTTAGCTCCTCAAGCAGTAGTAAAAGAGCATACTGATCCAACCCTTGGATTACATATTGAGCGTTCTGTTATTCGGCTTACTATTCCTATTATTACAAATGAGAATGTAAAGTTTTTTTTAAATAATAGTATTGTTTCAATGAAGCCTGGAGAGTGCTGGTATCTTCGCTTAACTGATCCTCACAGAATTAACAATACCGGCTTGACTGAACGGATTAATATGACCATCGATATGATTCCGAATGAGTGGATTACTTCTGCGATTTTGAATAGTAAATAGAAGCAATTTTCTTGAACAAGCTCTTAATTAATTAGTAGATTAAAATCTTCCCAAGTTAACATCTCTTCGCCTGATTTCTTTTCGAGGATATTTAGAGCTATGGCTTTTCCTAGGTTTTCTACTTTGACGCCTTTGTATTTTTTTAATGACCCGAAAAAGATGGAATCAATAATTGGCCATATTGCCAAAGTCAATCCTTGCATCATTCCATATCGATTATTCGGTGTTAAAATCATTGATGGTTGAAAGATACTAAGCCTATCAAATTGCAAGGCTTTTAGTTCTTCGACTAATTCTCCTTTAGCCCTTAAAAAGAAAGAGGAAGATTTTGAATTAATGCCAACAGAGGATAATAATTCAAAATGTTGAACACCATTTGCTTTGCATGCTTTTGCGAAATCAAGTACTGCTATCTTATCTATTTTTAAAAAATCTTCTCTACTGACTTTAGATGGCTGCCCGACTCCAAGCGTACAAATTGCTATTTGATGTCCTGCAATTTTTTCTGAATAAGTACTTGGATTAGAAACATCGATATTGTACTGGTGGACATGTTTTTCGCGGATATTTTCAACCGGTCGACGCCCTAATAAAGATATTTTATTGACCTGCGGAATGGTCAACAATGTATTGAGGCTTTCTGTTCCGACAGCTCCTGTTGCTCCTAGCATGATGACGGAAAAACTAGCGTCTATATTTTTTTTCATTTGTTTTAAATTAATTTCTCATCGATTCTTTTCAAACTTTTTCTTATAAAAACTATTACAATTTGAGTTTCATATTTTGAAGAACTTCTATTGCTCGATCTTTATCTTTTTTATTTACAAAAATGTGATCATGGTAATATCCTGCAACTACATTACAACTTATTTTATTATTACCCAATTCTGATGAGAATGCTGCTGTTAAGCCCACTGCCTCTAATGAAGAATGAACATTTAATGTAATCCATGATGCGATATAATCAAATGACAATCCTAATTTTTCTGCATCTGTTTTTAATAAAACGATTGTCACACCTTCTTTTTCCTTAATTTCACAAATTGTAATTTCTCTTGGTATTAAATTTAAGTCTGAAACACTTGTAAAAACATATTCACCTTCATTAAGAATAGGGTCCATATTTTTTATCAGCTCTTCTAAATTTGTTAAACCTTTATTTTGTTTCATTTATTGGTATTGCTATATTTTTTCTTTGATCCCTTAAGGTCGCTATAAATATCGAGGTAGCTACAGGAATAAAAAATATTTAAGAAACGGAATCTAAGTTAATCATTTTAATTGCCCATTGATCTTTTGTTTTTAGGAGATTTCGTAAAGCATGTTTGATGATCCATTTTCTTACTTTGCTGATCTTTGATTTGTTCCATTTTTCGATTAAAGCTTTGCCGATTTCTGGATTATCTTTTAAAATATCGTTGATGCAGTTGGCAACGGATTTTTGAACGTATTTAGAAGGGTCATCTTTGAGGTTGTTGAGAATAGGGAGGATAGGTTTAGGGTTTTGTATGAAAATATCTAGCTTCTTAGCCCAAGGCAATCTTGGTCTTAAGCCTTCACTAGCTAATCGTCGAACATGCTTGTTTGAATCCTTTGACCATTGCTTCATGACGGCCAAAGTTTGCTTAGTTTCATTTTGAAGGAAAGGACGAATGGTGTATTCTCCAGTGTTTCTTTTTGTAACTTCCAAAATCGCTTTCATGGATAAATCAAAATGTTCAAGGCCATATTTTTCTATAATTTTGGCAATCGGCATGATCCAATAAAAGCGAATAAACATTCCAGTCTCTTCTTCATTTTCTGGACCAAGAATTTGTAAAAGAATATTTATTCCTCGTTTGTAATCAGCACCCAATTCTTTATAGAGCTCATCAGCGATTACTTCGACTCGATCTTTTAATTCGAGATCCTGGACTTTTTTATGGATTGATTTTATGAATCTCTGTTTATTAAATGATGGCTCAATAGTAATGATTTTGTCAGAGAGCAATTTTGCTAAATCTTTATCGAACCAGAGTTTTAGTTGCTTGTAAGCCATATGAATGTGTGTGTAGGTTTATTGGAATTTGGTAGTGCTATTGGTTCAAATCTATGAGGTAGTCTGTTTAAAAGTATGGCACACAATATCCAAAAAAATCTCAGGTTCTTAGCTGGACTTTATCTATTTTTTATTTTTCATAATATTTTTTTCATTGAAAAAAAAAGTACCCAAAAATTCTAGATCAAAAAAAGGCTCTACACACAGCAGTCATCTGCACCCATCTTTTTGATCACTTCCAGCCCGCAGATCCTGCTAATCCTTAAGTTTGCAGCATTTTATCCTTAACAAAATTTAGTATCTGAATTTTGCATAAATATCAACACTGACGAATGATCCGTTTTTTATTTCGCAGTCGGTCATGGTGCCTTCTTTGATGAAGTTAAGTTTCGACATTGCTCGTTTGCAATTTTGATTATTGCTTTCAACAAAGCCTTCTATTCGGTGCAATCCAATCTTATCGAAGGCATGATTTAAAATTAAGGGCATGGATTCAGTCATGATTCCTTGTCCCCAATATTCTGGTAATAACCAAAAACCGATTTCAGCTTTTTTATGTTCAAGGCTCATGTCATTTAATCCGCCAGCTCCCATAAATTGACCATCTGATTGAGAGCAGACGGCCCACCAAATTCCAGTATTATTTTTTTCGTGATCAGCAAACCAAGTCATTTGTTCTTTGGTGGCTTCGAGACTATCAAAACTTACTCCGTAGTATTTGATGACTTCAGGGTGGGAGAGTCCTTTGTAAACGTTTGCTAGATCATCATCGGTGAATTGTCTAAGTTTTAAGCGGTCTGTTTCTATAATGGGAAATTCTGTTTTCATGAATGGTTTTTAATTTTATTTTAATAATGGACCAATTTCCTGTCACCTTATAAAGAAGGTTTTCTTTTCAAAATGGCGGACCTTTCCTAAACGTAATTTACTTGAGTAATGTTCCCTAAGTTTTTGTTTGTTATGAATTCCCTTTTGCTATTAATTGATAAGAATAATAATTTTAAAAAAGAAATACTAAAAAATTAGTAGTTGTACTAAAAAAGTAGTAGCTTTGAAACATAATCAAAAAGATATGAAAGAACTTACCAAAAGAGAAGACCAGATTATGCAAATCGTCTGGAAGTTGAAAGAAGCTTTTATCAGAGATATTGTGGAAGAATTTCCAGAACCTCAACCTCATTATAATACGGTAGCGACTTTAGTCAAAATACTAGTCAAAAAAGGAGTACTCCAATCAGTTAAGATTGGCAACACTCATCAGTATAGTCCTACTCAA
>CAKZTD010000054.1 GCA_937921595.1 uncultured Saprospiraceae bacterium | reverse complement strand
AAAAACCAAATGATCAACTACTGGAATCTGATGCAATTGATATCGAACCAATAACTGATGTTTCGAATGCATTCGCTCGTGTTGATCCAATTCGCTAGACTTACAAAAATACTCCTCTACCCTACTGATGTGAAAAAAGATGGTTTCGATGAGGTCAAATTGAAATTTATTCTTCTCTACAAAGACTTGTTCTGAGACTTGCTTTTGTTCAATAGCGTAGATTTGCATCAAGTCAAAAGCATAACGATTTATCGAGAATTGATCAAAGGCAGGTAGAACATTTGAGAAAATCGCTTTTTGAGATGGTATGTAAAAAGCATCTTCTTGTTCCATCCCATAGTACATTTTCAAATCACAAGTAACTGCTTTCTCGCGACAAAATGAGACCTTCCCTTGAACTAGCGGATGCTGTTCAATGAATTTTAAAACATAATCAATCCGCTTTTGGAAGTAGGGATTGTCGTCTTGGAAGAAGATTTTAAACATTACTGATTATCCATTTTTTATTGCGCTTAAAAATCTAAAAATAAAATTTCCTCCTTTATAAATTTTAAAATAAGGTTTCAGTTCTCCGCCAAAAGCACTAAATACGGGCTCAATATTTTCCATCATTCCACCTTCAAAGTCAAATGCTTTTTGGTGTTTCTGAGCAAATTGAATACTTTTCCAAAGTAAAGTTTTTATTGCACCACTACTCCCAAATTGAGGATCGGCTCCTTGCAATAAATTATAAACTGTCCGATCATCCCAAAGCAAATATATCCCAGCATGAGGATTCCCTTCTTTATCTTTTGCAATAAAAATTTTCCTACGACTATTCTTTTTTAAAACCTGATCTATCTTTTTTAAAAAGTCAAAAGAATACGGGACAGCCTTCGATTGTCGTTCAAAAGATTTCTTTTGGAGTTTATAAAATAAATTGATGTCCTCGCTTTCAATAACTTCAATTTCATTCTCAGCTTTTCGAAGTTCCGTTCGAACACTTCCTTTCAAATTATTGAAAACATCATCAATGTTTTCTACAGGATCCAAACAATAAGTAAATCGAGTAGATTGCTTAAATCCAGCCCATTCAAAAGGAAGACCATTTTGTAATTGAGGAGGATGCTTTTGAGCATAATAAGCACAATTCGGCAAGTGTTGAATTAAGTCTGTGATAACTTTTTTCTCAAAACGATATAAAGCTTCTCGCTTTTCCTTTTTAGCTGGATAATTTAACCACACACCAAGGTATGGGGTCAGATCAGGCATCAGAATCATACTCATACCCAATCGTTTCGATTTATAAAAAGGCAAAACCCCTTGGATATTTCCACCCTTATCTTTGGAAAGACAAACCTCCCAAGATCCAGATTCA
The DNA here is from genome assembly GCA_937921595.1 of uncultured Saprospiraceae bacterium. Taxonomy (GTDB): domain Bacteria; phylum Bacteroidota; class Bacteroidia; order Chitinophagales; family Saprospiraceae; genus JAHDHW01. Next base: position 2,060 of record CAKZTD010000054.1, on the reverse strand, counting down.
CAAACCACATCCAGCCACCAGTCCTGAAAAAAGATAGGTAGCTCGCTATGGAGCTTGCAAAATTCCCGATAATCCTTTTTAGTTTGAGTCCAATCCTCCATCAGATAAAAAACGTAGATTTGCATCAAATATACCGATACGAAATGGGTTTGAGTGAAAATTAAAACCAATTTCTATAGGCATACCTCAAAAACAGTGGTTTGAAGAAAATAAAATCTCAAACCACTTTATTTTGATACAAAATAATACATTTCAGTACATGTGTGGCATTTTCGGAATAGTTCTACCTAAAGGAGAAAAACCAGACGAATCACTCGTCCAAAAGGCGACAGATATGCTTTGGCACCGAGGACCAGATAGCGGAGGATACTTTTTCGAAAACAATCTCGCTTTGGGTAATCGTCGCTTGGCGATCCTCGATCTTTCCGACCAAGGGCAACAACCGATGAGCTACCAGGAATTGACCATGACCTATAATGGGGAATTGTATAATTACCTGGAGCTCAAAAAAGAATTACTTCAATTAGGTCATATTTTCAAGACCGATACTGATACAGAGGTCGTTTTAGCTGCCTATCAAGAATGGGGAAAAGATTGTGTCCTTCGATTCAATGGTATGTGGGCCTTTGCAATTTATGATAAAAAGAAGCAAACACTTTTTTGCTCCAGAGACCGATTCGGGATCAAGCCGTTTTATTATATCTGGCAAAATAATACTTTGACTTTTGCTTCAGAGATCAAAGCTTTTCAGCCCCTCCCCTTTTGGAGGCCAATACTCAATCCAGAAATCGCCGGAGACTACCTGATTAAAGGTTTGCAAAATCATACCAACCAAACTCTTTATAAAAATGTCATTCAATTATCCGCTGGCCATCATTTAATTTTCGATTTAAAAAAACACCAATTTTCTGTTGAAGAATATTATTCTGTCAATCAATTTAAAGAAGATAAACCTGATACGTTTGAAAAATCGGCCCTTAAGTTTAAAGAGATTTTAGAAGATGCCGTTCAGGTACATTCGAGGTCTGATGTCAAAGTAGGTTCCGCCTTATCTGGTGGTTTAGATAGTTCTTCGATTGTTGCTTTACAGTATAAAATATTAGGTGATAAAAAGGAAAATTTAGAAGTTGTTTCTTATGCTTCTGAAATTCCAAAATATGATGAAAGTCCTTTTGTCGAATCTTTGGTTGAAAAATATCCGGTAAGAGTTCATAAAGTAAGTTCCACTTTTCAAGATACTTTTTCTAAAATTGACAAAGTCATCCAAGCACATGACGAGCCTTTGTTATCAGCAAGTTTGATTGCCAGTTATGATGTTTTTGAAACCGCCAAAAAACAAGGTCTTAAAGTCATGCTCGATGGACAAGGTGCCGATGAGATTCTTGCAGGTTATGGCACCTATTATATCCCATTTTTAAAATCTATTGGATTAGGGAAACCATTTTTGTTGATTCAGGAAATCTTAGGTTTGTTAGGCAAGCACAAAATTCGAACTTCAAAAAAATTAAGCTTTTTTAAAAAGGCACCAGATCTTGGTCAATATCTAAATCTTCCTACTTCAAAACTTCCGAAAATTGGAAAAGGGTTTCAAAATTATTCCAATTATATGATCCAAAAGGGAATTCTGCCCGCCCTCCTATTATTTGAAGATCGAAATAGCATGGCCCATAGTGTAGAATCTCGGGTTCCTTTTTTAGATCATCGCTTGGTCAATTTCAGTATGAATTTACCTGCAACATATAAAATCAAAAAAGGCATTAGAAAAATCATTCTCCGAAAAGCAATGGCCAAACTACTCCCAGAAAAAATTCTTAAACGATATGATAAGATGGGATTCTCCACTCCTCAAGAACAATGGATGGATGAGCATCCTGAGATTTTTCTAAATGCTATTCAAAAATCGGTCAATCAATATCCAGCGATCTTTGATAAAAGCTTGATTTCCTTTGCAGAAAGGGCTTTTTCAAGTCATCAGATGTATCACTACGCTTTTCTTTGGCGTGTAATGACCTTCGGAAGGTGGATGGAGCTCTACAGGCTAGAAAAATGAGCTTATTTTT
>CAKZTD010000053.1 GCA_937921595.1 uncultured Saprospiraceae bacterium | reverse complement strand
ATAGCAAATGCGTTTTCTTCGAAAATTTATTCATAGTCTCCAACTTAGATTAATTAGCATATTTCATTTTTTAAAAGAATTACTTTTCTCACAAATAGAATAATTCCTTACTTTTGCCCAATGCAAGAACCATTACTTCATCGGCGAGACATCCCTTTTTTCCATAACAAAACAGAACAGGAAATCCAGCAAGATCCTTACGAAAGATTCGACCCGATGGTGCTCCGACAATCCGCATTGCATCTCGCAGATGACCTCTGGGGAAGCTATCCGATGCAGCCAATAATTGATTTTTCAAAAATAATTCCTTCCACATCTCCTTTAAAAAATATCGTAGAAATTGGCTGTGGTGTTGGTCGATGGATTGCTCAATGGGCAAAGGAATTCCCGAATGCCAATTGCTGGGGAATGGATTACAGCTATCAAATGCTGAAACGAGCCAATGAAGTTTGGATCAAAGGAGATCTTATTCAGCTCAACCTTTCAAGATATGGATTGCCTTCGAATTTTCAAATTGAAAAAACAGTTTTAAACAACCTCCATTTTGGTTTAGCAAAAGCCGCTACCCTACCCTTCAATGATCAAAGTCAGGATTTAGTGGTCAGTAGTTTTTTATTAGATCGTTTAGATGATCCGATTGCTGGTTTGAAAGAAATGAAAAGAATTTTAAAGCCTGATGGAAGGATCTTGATGATTTCTCCGCTTAATTTTAGTCGGGCAAAACATTGGGAGACTTTTCACCCACCAATCAAAATTTATAAAACCTTAGTTGATTTAGGTTTTAAAATATTGGACTGGCAAGAAGATATTTTAATTGAAGAACCTTTGGACCTCCGAGGAAATTCGGTGAATTGGAAATGTATTGGGGTGGCTTTAGGAAATTCCGGCTATCCCCCTAGTTAATCTCTTCATTTTTTATTCTATTTTTTGCTGTAGGTAACGAAAAATCTAATGTCGATAGCTTAAGGTTTTATTTTATCTTTCTTAGAGGAGTTAGTTACAAACTTGCATTATCTGAACTTCCAAGTTACAGCCTCCTTCCGTCAACTTTAAACTTGAAAGAGTCGTTCAGAATCAATACAATTTAAACATTATTCCCAAGCCACACATAGATCAACACAACAACAACTGTAATTGCCACACTCAGATGTTTCGCATATTTCCAAGGCGTCAAGTTGACCTTTCCTACATCTTTAATCACAAAAGGATTCGTTCTAGGAAAAGCCATAGAGACCAAGTGCATGACGATAATATTTAAAACAAATTCGATTCCCCAGATATGAACAAAATGTAAATCGACTTCTAAAATAAAATACATCAGGATATAAAACCCCAATCCAAATAACAAACCGGCTTTAGCTCCAAGTGAGGAGACTTTTGGAAAAAAGAAACCAGCGATAATTACTGATCCCATCGGGACAAAGAAAATTCCATTGAGTTGTTGCAATAATTGATACAATCCTTCCGGAGCATTCGCAACAAAAGGAGCAATTCCAATCGCAAAAACCGCAAGTACAGCCGAAGTCGTTTTACCCATCCAAACCAATTGTCGCTCTGGAGCATTTTTATTGATGTACTGTTTGTAAAGATCTAAACTAAAAATAGTCGCGGCACTATTCAGAGCACTATTAAAAGTACTCAAGACCGCTCCCATAACTACGGCTACAAAAAATCCGGTCATCCAAAGTGGCAAAACTTTCTTAACCAATAAAGGATAAACTGTATCCTGATCTTCGTACAAACTATCACCAAAATAATAGAAGCCAATAATCCCAGGTAAGACAATTACCAATGGGATCAATATTTTTAAAACACCAGTGTACAACAATCCTTTTTGTGCTTCGACCAAACTGACCGCACCGAAAACTCGTTGAATAATCGTTTGGTGCATACACCAGAAATACAATTGATTGATGATTAAACCTGTGAACAAAACTTCAAATGGTAAGATCGAATCTCTGGCTCCCGGCCCGACCGAAACATCATTGCTAATCACATCAAATTTAGATGGCGCATTTTCATAAACTTTCGACATTCCTGTCAAAATATTTCCATCGCCAATATCCCACAATGCTAAAAAAGGAATGGCCAATCCTGCAATCAATAATCCGTATCCATTTATAGTATCTGTGTAAGCGACCATTTTTAGTCCTCCAAAAATTGCATAAATTGCCCCTACCGTTCCAACAACCAAAACCGTAATCCAAAGTCCTTCAGTTTTAGTCACTCCCAGCATCGAAGAGATGTCAAAAATACTTTCAATATTTATTGCTCCAGTATAAAGTACGATTGGTAATAATGTCGTGACTAAAGAAATAATTAGCAATAAAGCCAGAAGTGTTCGGGTCACTCCATCAAATCGTTTTTCTAAAAACTCTGGGATCGTTGTCAATCCCATTTTTAGATATCGAGGCGCAAAATACAAAGCGGTCAAAATAATAGCCAAGGAAGAAGTGACTTCCCAAGCGATAATGAAAGCACCGTTTTTATATGAGGAACCATTCATCCCTATCATATGCTCGGTAGAAATATTGGTCAACAACAAAGAACCAGCAATTACAATTCCTGTCAAACTTCTCCCACCTAG
>CAKZTD010000052.1 GCA_937921595.1 uncultured Saprospiraceae bacterium | reverse complement strand
GGTTTTACATTTTCAACATAGGGCAATGTTTTTAAAACAGTTCCCAACTCTTTTGCATGATCATTATCATTTTTCAAACGGTCCACATGATGATCCAAAGCATAAATACCTGCCGCAGCCAAAAAGCCAGCCTGACGCATTCCGCCGCCCATGACCTTTCTCACTTTTCTAGCTCTTTTGATAAAAGCCTTGCCACCAATCAATAACGAACCTACTGGAGCACCCAGACCTTTGGAAAGGCAAATAGAAATACTATCGAAAATTGCCCCAACATCCTCCGTCGGCTCACCTGTTTCTACTAAAGCATTAAACAATCGAGCACCATCGAGATGAAGAATCAAATTGTTGTCATCACAAACTTGTCGAATTGGTTTGATCTCATCAAGCGTATAAAAACTACCGCCACCTTTATTACAAGTATTTTCCAAAACCACAAGCTTACTCACAGGCATCCAATCATAATCTGGCTTTATAGCTGCAGAGACTTGATCTGCAGTTATCTTCCCATAAGATCCTTTTAATAGACTTATTGAAATTCCAGAATGAAAACTATAACCTCCCAACTCATATTGGTAAACATGAGAAGACTCATCGCAAATCATTTCATCCAATTGTTGGGTATGAACATTGATTGCAATTTGATTCGTCATCGTTCCGCTAGGGCAGAAGAGTGCATCTTCCATCCCGAACATTCTGGCAGCTTTCGCTTCTAATGCATTGATCGTAGGATCCTGTTGAAAAACATCGTCACCGACTTCGGCAGCCATCATGGCTTTCAACATATCAGGAGTTGGTTTCGTAACCGTATCGCTAATCAGATTAATCATGCTTTTCGATCATTATCTTTTTTAAGAATACTTCTGAAGCAGTCTGTATTTTTAGAAAATGAATACCTGATGCTAAATGACTAACATTCAATTCAATAATAGAATTTGAAGTAAGTGAGTTAAAAGGTTGTCGCAAAACTGTTTTTCCAGATGTATCGCTGATTAAAATCTCGGCATGTCTTGAGTCAAAATTTCCAGTGGTTTTTGTAAAATCAACATGAAGTTCTGCTGCAGTTGGATTGGGGTAGACCTCGAAATCTTTTCGCACATTTAGTGTGAAAATTCCATCTGTACTACCATCATTATTTGCATTAAAAGTACTAGTCCTAAAGGCAAAGTCACCTGTACCATTTGGAATTCTAGCAAAAGCAACATTAGTTTCTTGTTCTCCAAAAGAAATGGAATCCAAAACCGTCAAGAAGCTATCTGAAAGAATAAGCGATTCTCCTGATTTGCTCAACTTGAAATTCGTGTGTAAATCTCCCTGACTATTATCACTGTCTGTCCAAACAATTAAGTAACCATTGGCGGCAATTGAAATTCCATTTGGAAATCTCCATTTGTCTGGTTCATCAGTTTTATCAGAAAAATAATAACCACTCATGTCGATCGCTTCATTAGTGTTATTGTACAATTCTACCCAATCATCATATTCTAAAGAGTCATCCATGATCATGGAAGTAGAGTCATTAGAAGCAATGATTTCATTGATGACAAGTCCTTGCGCAGATAAGAAAGTATAAGCGCATAGAAGTGCTAATGTAATAGCTGTTCTCATTTTCATTCTTTTTTATTTTATTATAAAGAAGTATAATTTTTCGCGAAATTATGGAAACTGATTAACAGTTCCTAAATTTAGTTCAATGACTTAAATAATATAATCAACAAAATACGTGACAAATGAATCACCGCACCAGTTTTAGCCAAATTATTTTCGTCGTCTTCTTGCTCAATTTCTTGTCCTGTACGACGAAAAACAACGATTTAACTGAGGATTGGAGGTTTTGTTTAGGTGGAAAATCTACAAATCAATATTCTGCTTTGAATTAAATTAACAGGTCAAATGTCAGTCAATTAAAAAAAAGCCTGGGTGTATAATTCCGGAGACAAAGATGACAAAAACCGCTCCCAAATTCAATGTAATCCCCTGATAATAAATGAAATTTTATATGGAACATTGCCTAAACGTAAGCTTTTCGCGCTAGAAGCAGCTAGTGGTAAATAGTGCCTCCTTCAGGAGATGTCTATGTGGTTATTGCGTTACTTTAGAAGAATGAAAGGTTTTAATTTAATAAAGCGAATGGTTCAGAGTGGATTCATTTGGTTTATATTAAGTAATGAACCCTTGGTGGCTTGATTACCTTTTATAATACTAAATTATCCCTTTTTAAAGTCCATATACAACAGCTTGTGTATTAAACACTAATAATAAAGGCCTAAATTGGAAAGACATAAATAAAATTATTAGATTTGTAGCCCTTACATAACAAACTATAAATGACAGACTTAGGTAATTATTTTAAGGCAGCCTTTACTGTTGATAATATTATTTTTGGTTTTGATGATGATGACCTGAAGGTATTATTGATAAAAAGAGGGGAAGAACCGGAAATCGGAAAGTGGGCCTTGCCAGGACACTTTGTTCACCAAGGTGAAGATCTACTTCAGGCTGCTAATCGTGTATTAGAAGAAACTACCGGAATTAAAAATGTTTATTTAGAACAAGTGAAAACATTTGGTACAGTTGATCGACATCCGCTTGGTCGTGTTATTACTGTTTCTTATTATTCTCTGATTAAGATTGCAGATTATAATGTAAATGCTTCTTCATTTGCTCGGAAAGCAAAATGGCATAGCATATCAAAAGTAAAAGACCTCGCTTTTGATCATGAAGAAATTCTTAATAATGGTTTTCAGTTATTGAAAAGAAGGGTACGTCGTCGGCCAGTAGGTTTTGAATTACTTCCTCCTAAATTTACGCTGACAGAATTGCAGCATCTTTATGAAGCGATCTTAGAAACAGATTTGGATAAACGGAATTTTAGGAAGAAAATCCTTTCTATGAATTTGCTAGTAGATCTAAACGAATTGCAAGAAGGGGTAGCTCACCGACCAGCTCGATTGTATAAATTCGATCAGGAAAAATATAGAAACTTTGTTGCGGGAGGTTATATTTTCGATTTGTCAGAAAGCAAGAAAAAAGTGGTTAAGTAATCCCTTATTTCATTGAACTTCTAGTATAAAAAAAAGAATAACCTAAGGGCAAGAAAAACTTGATCCATCCTCCACAAAAATAGAAATCAATAAATCATCAGCACTATTAGAGCAAGCACTATTCATTACATCTCTTACATCCTGTAAGTCATCACTGCTATATTGAAAAATAAAAGTGGAGTGGTATGTATTATTTATCTCTTCAGATATCAACAGGTTTTTATCATCGTCTAAATTGAAGTAACCATAATATCCAGGGATGAAAAGTGAATTATTTTCTACTTCGAAAATAGAACCCATAGATTTTAAATCCTCAATAAAATTATTAGCATCTGTTGCTGTCGAGTTTTCATCATAAGCTACATAACCCCAAATCGTTTTTGTAGGAATTCGATAGAGCGTTTCATTGACAATTTTAATTCCATCATCTGATTCCATGTTCATCTCATATCGATTATTATGGACTTCAAGATTACCTTTATTGATAACAGCATCTTTGAGGTTGATTTCAAAAGTATAAACTCCTTCAGAAAGCCTTCCAAAAGGTACAACTGATGAAGCGAAAGAAGTTCCTTGTTGGCAATCTTCAGGCTCTATCAAATCATTGATAGTCAATTCAATGATATTGGATTGTTCATTATAATCAAGATCGTGATCTATCTGCGAATCTAGGCAAGATTCAGCTTTAATTGTAGTTATATTGATTTGAAATTTGCGATCATTATTACTAATATCTTCGAACATATCAATATAGAAATCTTCATCTATATCCACTATGAGTGTTGGATCATCCTTTTTACATCCCAAAAGGAAGATAAATGAGCAGCAAAGTAAAATTATTTTTTGGTACATGCAGTATAATTATTTATATCGTACAACTCAAAAACGCAGCCATTCTAAAAATGCTGCTTACTATGGTTTATTTAATTTGGATGGTTAGATATAAATTAAGTTATAAAAATACAAAAAAGTAAATTCCTTTGATGGTATTATCACTTTTTACTTTTCAAAATATGTTGTTTTGCTCAAAATATGCATTGTTTTGTAAGTACAGGAGGTTAAAATCGAACTATCTATTGAATTGTTTATCCCTAAACAGAGACACTTAGTCCATAATAATTTAGCTTTCATCCATTGATTTATGTAGAACCAGAAGATTTTTATTTCTTAGATGCGTCGTAAGCAAATTCCTACTGTCTTTTAAACAAAAGTTGTGCTTAATTACGTGATTGGATTAAGCATTTTTATAATATATCTTTGACTCGCTCAAAGACAGAACACAACTATGATAACCATTAAAGACATTCGAAAAGCTTACCAGACAGGCTCAACTCGCCTCGAAGTACTAAAAGGTATTGATCTGGAAATTGGAAAAGGGGAGTTAGTATCCATTATGGGATCCTCCGGTAGTGGAAAATCCACGCTTTTAAATATCCTCGGTATTTTAGATGATTATGATGAAGGGACTTATTCTCTAGATGGTACCTTCATCGATAAGAACCTTTCTCAAAAGCAAGCTGCAATTTTTCGAAATCAATTCATCGGCTTTGTTTTCCAATCCTTCAATTTATTAAATTTTAAATCAGCATGGGAGAATGTTGCCTTGCCGCTTTATTACCAAAAAGTAAAACGGACGGAACGAGAAGCGATGGCTAAAGAATATCTTGACCGAGTTGGTTTGCTGGATTGGGCCGATCATTTACCCAACCAATTATCCGGTGGACAACAACAAAGAGTCGCGATTGCCAGAGCTTTGATTACTCGGCCAAAAGTCATTTTAGCGGATGAACCAACTGGTGCTTTGGATACTAAAACTTCCTATGATGTGATGAACTTGTTTAAAGAAGTAAATGATGAAGGAATCACGGTAATCATTGTGACGCATGAGGAAGATATTGCAGACATGAGCAAACGGATTATTCGATTGAAAGATGGATTGATCGAAGGGACAGAAGTGAGAGGGTGAGCAATGAGTGAATGAGCGAATTAATAAATGGGTGAATGGCTCTCCAAAATGTAAAAACCATACTTGGAATTTAGCACCTTCTCCGATCTTTTTTCATTCACTCATTCTGAAAAAGAAAATTGAATAAGACACAAAGCATTTTTTTATCAGAAAAGTGAATCGTAAATAAAAAATTGACAAATAATTTTAGAAATGATTGACTACGACAAATGGGCGGAAATTTTCAGTAGCATCAGGCGGCATAAACTCCGAACCTTCCTGACCGCACTAAGTGTATGGTGGGGAATTTTTATGCTAGTTTTATTGATCGGACTAGGAAATGGTTTGCAAAATAGTGTCCGTCATAATTTTAGTGATGATGCGCTGAATAGTATGTGGTTAAGATCTGGCCGTACTTCGATACCTTACAAAGGCTTACCAGCGGGAAGATTTATACAATTGACGAATGAAGATTACGATTTGGTGAAAAATCAAGTAGAAGAGGTTGATCACATAACAGGGAGGTTTTATCTCTGGGGCGAATTTACAGTTAAGTATAAAAAGCAAAACCTTTCTTATAATATAAGATGCGTTCATCCTGATCATCAGGTTTTGGAAAATACATTGATGACAAATGGACGGTACATTAATGAAAAAGACATCAAAGAATATCGGAAAGTCTGCATCATCGGAGATCTTGTTGCGAAAGATCTTTTTGGAAAAGAAAATATAGATCCGCTTGGAGAGTCACTTACAGTTAAAGGTGTAGATTATAAAATCGTTGGCGTCTTTCATGATAATGGGAGTAAGCGAGAATTGGAAACAATCTATCTGCCTATCTCAACTGCGCAACGGGTAGAATCAGCAAATGGTCGAATCAGTCAATTGATGATGACCATGGGCGATATTCCAATTGAGGAAACTTTTGTAGTTGAAAAAAAAGTAAGGAAGTTATTAGCGGAGACCCATAATTTTGATGTGAATGATAGACAAGCTTTATACATTAGAAATCAAGCAGAAGAATTTCAAGAATTTCAAACGGTCTTTACTTTTATAAAAGGCTTCCTTTGGTTTGTCGGTATAGGGAGTATTCTCGCTGGAGTTATTGGAGTGAGTAATATTATGCTCATCGTTGTAAAAGATCGTACTAGAGAAATCGGAGTCAGAAAAGCAATGGGTGCTACACCAAACTCTATCCTGACTATGATCATGCAAGAGTCTGTTTTTCTAACTGCGATTGCAGGTTATATTGGAATGATTAGCGGTTTTGCCATTATTTATGGAATCAATTATTTACTGGTTTCGAATGATGTAGAATTAGAATATTTTAGAAATCCCGAGGTGGATTTTATGACCATATTTTATGCTTTGATTTTATTGGTTATCTCTGGAGGATTGGCAGGATTAATCCCTGCTATGCAAGCCGTAAAAATTAACCCAGTAACTGCAATGAAATCTTAATTAAAAAAAGACAAAATTAGGCATTTGGGGTACGGCATAAAGAGAGTCTAAACAGCGAATACCGAAAGCCGTTTTTTTCTTAGTATTCATTATTTTGTTTATTAACGGCATATTCCAAAATATATATTTTGTAAAAAGCACATACCCTTAAAATATGTTTGACTTAGACAAATGGCAAGAGATCTTTGGGACGATTCGGAAAAATAAACTCCGAACTTTCCTGACCGCACTTGGAGTATTCTGGGG